>JAIJLI010000270.1 GCA_022722495.1 Dialister sp.
ATATCGATAGCATCGGACTATTCAACATAGCACGCTATACCGCTGGCATGCCCCTATTGCCTTCGGCACTTCCCCCGAAGGGGGAAGCAAGACGTTACGTAGCTAACGATTTCCTTAACTTAATAGTATTACCCTTGCGGGGAAGGTTTGCGATACGGGAGTCTGATGCCCAGCCACTCGTCACTCATCCCTGCTTTCAAATTTCGCGTGGTTTATGTGATTTACTTATTCAAAGCCTCGATCGCCGCTGCGGCCTCCATCGTGACGCCTAAGGGGAGGATCGATTCATCAATGGCGAAGCTGGCATTGTGAAGGGCCGGCGTGCCCGGTTTGCCGGTACCGAGCCACAGGAAGGCGCCGGGGAATTTTTCCAGATAGGAGGAGAAGTCTTCCGCGCACATGGACGGGTACTGCGGCTGGGTCAGGTGCTCTTCACCGACGTAGGTCTTTCCGATCTCCTGCAGGAACTGGATCTTTTCCGGTGTATTGATGGTGGCGCTGTGACCGCGGACGTAGTTCAGCTCCGAGTGTGTGCCGAACATCACATCAAGTCCCTTCAGGATCTCACCGAGGCGCGCTTCCATCTTGTCGCGCAGCGCCGGTGTGTAGGTACGGACGGTGCCTTCGAGGTAGGCATCTTCGACGCCGACATTGTAGCGTGTGCCTGCATTCATAAGGCCGATGGTGCAGACGACGTTTTCCATCGGGTTCATCTCTCGGGAGATCAGGGACTGCACGTCGATGATGAAGTGTGCGGCAGCGACCAGTGCGTCGGTGCCGTTGTGCGGCTGTGCCGCATGGGTGGATTTCCCTTTTACATGGACGTAGAAACGATCCGAAGCGGCCATGAGATTGCCCGGCTTCAAGCCGATGACGCCGACGGGGAGCTCCGGCCATACGTGAAGGCCATAGATCTCAGAGACATCATCGAGCTTGCCGCTTGCTGCGATGTGACGGCCGCCTCCGATCGCTGCCTCTTCTTCGGCTGGCTGGAAGACCAGCTTGACTGTCCCCTTGATTTGGGACTTCATCTGGTTCAATACGGCGGCCGCTCCGAGGAGGATCGCCATGTGGCTGTCATGGCCGCAGGCGTGCATCTTGCCTTTGTTCTTCGAAGCGAAGGGAAGTCCTGTCTGCTCGGTGACGGGCAGCGCATCCATATCCGCACGGAGAGCGACGGTCTTGCCGGGCTGGTCGCCTTTGATCGTGCCAAGGACGGCGGTGCCGAAGAAGCCTGTCTCGAATGGGATGCCGAGCTTTTTGAGTTCTTCCTGAATGTAGAGGGATGTCTCTTTTTCTTCACCGGAGATTTCCGGGTAGGTATGAAAATGGCGGCGCCATGTCACGACCTGTGGTGTGATCTCATTGACTTTTTCTTTGATTTCTTTTTCAAACATGAGTGATTCTCCTTTGAGGAAGAAAGCTGGTTTATGCATGTTATACAATTCTATTCATTTTCAAGAAGTGAAAATTTCTTGTAAATATTGGGCGAAACGAGCCTTCTTCGTAAATGGCTTTAAATTGAATTGTGATAATTATACAACTAAGAGAATAAACATGCAAGAGGAATTTAGAATATTTTTTGGTACCGGTCTGGGAAATGGCAGCGGTTGGATAGTCCTTGCTGAGATGCTTCATCGCCTTCGCGGCGGATGCGCTAAAGCACCACGTCTCACTTGAAAGGATGAGCTTTCTAAAGGAAGAGGCAGCGCGGTGCGGTGAACGTCATGGCGCTTTTCCATTTCCTTTCTGCAGGATATAGACGAAGTATGATATAATAAAGCCGCTATGCAGGCACCGAGAGAACGGACAATCGAACGAAATAGTCATGGGAGAGACGCTTGCAGCGTTCTCTTTTTTTATGCCCGGCCAGACGCCGGAAGATGCGAAATGCATGAGGGAATGGATTTCCCCAGAGCCTGCTATATACATACATATAATATACAGTCAAAAGGGCGAAGGACGCCCGGCGTACCCATGAGCGCACAAGGAGGAGCTATGTACGACACATTCACAGAACTCGGCGTGAAGCCGGAAATTTTGAAAGCCGTAGAGGATATGGGCTTTGAAGAACCGACTCCCATCCAGAAAGCCGCTATCCCTACCGCACTTACCGGGAAGGACCTGATCGGGCAGGCACAGACCGGTACCGGCAAGACGGCTGCTTTTGGCATTCCGATCCTGGAGCGGATCGACATTTCCGAGAAGGGACCGCAGGCCGTCGTCCTCTCGCCGACCCGTGAGCTTGCCATCCAGTCTGCGGAAGAGATCAACCATCTTGCCCAGTACCTGCCGATCCATGCACTGCCGATCTACGGCGGACAGGATATCGAGCGCCAGTTCAAAGCGCTCAGAAAGCACCCGAATATCATCGTCGCGACCCCGGGCCGTCTGATGGACCACATGAAGCGCGGCACCATCGACCTGTCTCATGTGCAGATCCTCGTGCTTGACGAGGGCGATGAAATGGTAGATATGGGATTCATCGATGACATCCGTACCATTCTGGCCGGTATTCCGGAAGAACGCCAGACCATGTTCTTCTCCGCGACCATGCCTGCACCGATCCGCGAGCTGGCGGAAACCTTCCTGAAGGAACCGGAGATCGTGAAGATCAAAGCAGCGACTGTCACCATCGATCTTATCGAGCAGGAATACATCGAACTGCCCGACCGTCAGAAATTTGATGCGCTCTGCCGTCTGCTCGACATGCAGGATCCGGAGCTTGCTATCGTCTTCGTCCGCACGAAGCGCCGCTGCGATGAAGTGACCGAAGCCCTGAAGAAGAGAGGCTATATGGCCGAAGGACTTCACGGAGACCTTTCGCAGCAGAAACGAGACACCGTAGTCCGTCAGTTCAAGGAAAGCACCATCGATATCCTGGTAGCGACCGACGTCGCGGCCCGTGGTCTTGATATTTCCGGCGTCACCCACGTCTACAACTTCGACATGCCGCAGGATCCGGAGATCTACGTCCACCGTGTAGGCCGTACCGGCCGTGCGGGACAGACGGGACTTGCGACGACCTTCGTCATTTCCAGAGAAATGGGCCAGCTTCGTGACATTGAGCGCGTCATCCGCCGCCGCATCAAGAGACGTGCAGTCCCGACTCTCTCTCAGGTCATCGAAGGAAATCAGAAGGCAGCCATCGAAAGTCTCTCGGATACCGCACAGGCAGGGGGACTGGAAGACTATAGAGAAAGCGCCGAAGATCTCCTGAATGATGTCGACTCCATCTCTCTTGTCGCTGCAGCGATCAAGCTCCTCACCAAGCAGCCGGACGTCACTCCGGTCAATATCACCGAAGAGCTCCCGAATTTCCGCAGAAGAAGAGGCAATGGCCCGCGCCGCCGCTTCGATGGCGGAGACCGCCCGAGAAGACGTTTCCACGGGGAAGGCCGCGATGGTGCAGAAGGCCGTGATGGCCGCCGCTTCGACGGACGCCGCCGCCGTTTCGATAATAACAAAAACGGTCGCCGCGATAACCGCGGGAAGGATAATAAGGGCGCCCATGAATCGAATTTCAAGCCGTACTTCAGAGAAAGCAACTAAGAAACCAGCGTGGATCAGAAAGCCTCCTTCTTCGAGTAGTGCTATTAAGTTAAGCGGCAGAACGTTCTTGGCTCCCCATCGGGGGAGCTCCCCGAAGGGGTGAGGGGGCTACGTAGTGGTATTGCATGAAAGTGTTGGAATATCGATAGCATCGGACTATTCAACATAGCACGCTATACCGCTAGCATGCCCCTATTGCCTTCGGCACTTCCCCCG
>JAIJLI010000271.1 GCA_022722495.1 Dialister sp.
CCTCACATCATGTGCTGCCGGAAAAAGGGCCGCGTGACCGTGTGATCTTCCTGTCGCCGGCCGGCATGCCCTTCACGCAGGACAAAGCAAAACAGCTCTATCGCGACTATGACCATCTGGTACTCATCTGCGGGCACTACGAAGGCGTCGATCACCGCGTCGAAGAGCATCTTGCGGATGAGCTTATCTCCATCGGCGACTATGTCCTGACGGGCGGCGAGCTCGGCGCGATGGTCATCGCAGATGCCGTGGCCCGCATGGTGCCCGGCGTCTTAGGCGATGCGGGAAGCGCACAGAGCGACTCTTTCTATGAGCCGATCCTCGAGTATCCGCAGTATACCAAGCCGGCTGATTACAACGGCTGGAAAGTGCCGGATGTGCTGCTCTCCGGTCATCATGCAAACATTGCGAAATGGCGCAGGAAAGAAGCACTGAGGCGCACCTTGAAGTGCCGCCCGGATCTCTTAGAGAAGCTCACACTGACCAAGACCGATCAGAAGCTCATGCGAGAAATAGAAGAGGAGGAGAAGTAATGGCACCTGTGTATATCGGGCTCATCCACTATCCCATTTATAATAAGCACATGGAAGTCGTCACTACAGCTCTGACCAACTATGACCTCCATGACATAGCCAGAACGGCAAAAACCTATGATGTGAAGCGCTACTTCATCGTGCATCCTGTCGAAGCACAGCGTGAAATGGCGAGCCGCATCATGAACCACTGGAAAACCGGCGGCGGCGTGCATTACAATATCAACCGGAAGGAAGCCTTCGAGGAAACGGAACTGGTCCCGACCTTGGAGGATGCCATCGCCTGGATCGAAAAAGAGACAGGCAAAAAACCGGCCATCGTGACCACGGACGCCCGGGTCTATCCAAATACTGTTTCCTACACAGAAATGCGCAGGAAGATCCACGAAGAAGATACGCCGATCTTCATCCTCTTTGGTACAGGCTTTGGCATGACCAAGGAAATGATGAAACAGTTCGACTACATCGTGGAACCCATCTACGGAGCGGGTACGTACAACCATCTGTGCGTGCGCAGCGCCGTAGCCATCATCCTCGACCGCCTTCTGGGCGAACCATGGTGGAATCAAAAGGAGGAATAACGTACTATGTCCGGACATTCTAAGTGGGAAAATATTAAGCGCAAGAAAGGCAAGACTGATGCCATTCGCGCAAGGATCACCACTAAAATCTCCAAGGAAATTACCATCGCAGCCCGCATGGGCGGCGGTGATCCCGTCGGCAACATGCGTCTGAAGCTGGCCCTCACCAAGGCTAAACAGAACAATGTACCGAAGGAAAATATCCAGCGTGCCATCGCTAAAGGCGTCGGTGCTGCCAGCGGTGCAGGCTTCGATGAAGTCACCTACGAAGGCTACGGCCCGGGAGGTGCAGCTGTCATCGTCGAATGCAATACCGATAACAGAAACCGTGCAGCCGCAGATATCCGTCATGCATTCACCCATCACGGCGGCTCTGTAGGCACACCGGGATGCGTAGGCTGGATGTTCAAGAAAAAAGGCTCTATCATCGTAGCCAAAGACGCAGCTGATGAAGACACCGTCATGATGATCGCTCTCGACGCGGGCGCTGACGATGTCACTACCGGCGAAGACAGCTATGAAATCACGACCTCTCCGGAAAACTTCCTCACCGTCTCCGAAGCCCTCGAAAAAGAAGGTATCGAAGCGGAAGCTTCCGAACTGGCTATGGTTCCAGACAACTATGTCAAGCTCGAAGGCGATGCTGCTCAGACCATGCAGCACCTCACCGATGAACTGGAAGAACTCGATGATGTACAGGAAGTGTACACCAACGCAGAACTGCCGGAAGATGCGGAATAATAAAAAAGGGGCTGTGAAGAAATGAATCCTCATTTCTTCACAGCCCCTTTTTACTTTGCTTTCATTTGGTTCAGGGTTCAAGGTTCAGGGCTCTCGTGGCGGCTTCGCCGCCTTTTTTAGAAGATGATATTCTTGTATCGCAGCCTTCCCCTCTAGAGGAAGGTGCCCCGCAGGGGCGGATAGGGTGACTATGACATGAAAGACAGCTGAGATAAGGTTTCCCCGTCACTCCTATGAGAGCTGCAAGTTCCCCGTGGTAGATGGAACGCGAAAATGAGATGATCATTATTTCACATCGCCTTTTTTATGTATTTAAGGAGAATGTCGACGACGCTATGTATAAAAATCCATATGAGATCTGATGCTGCGATCTGATCAGCGTTTCCTTAGGTGTATGCTCTCGTATAGAACCCCCCACCCGGCTTGTGGGGGACTTTTTTTATTGGTAGACTCATTATGAATAAGAGAGTGGAGAGACACTGATCCTGCGATGGGGTCAGCGTTTCCTTTATCGTAAGGAGAGCCATTGATGCTGGAAAAAGAGATCATAGACTATTGGACAAGGCGGGCGCCGAGTTATTCGGAGATCAATCAGAAAGAGCTCTGCGGACGGCAGAAGGATCTTTGGACGTCCTATATCATGCGACGTGTACAGGATGCCATGCCGGAGAGAGAAGGGATCAAAGCGCTTGATATCGGGGCGGGTCCCGGTTTCTTCTCTATCATTCTGGGGATGGTGGGCTGCGAGGTGACGGCACTGGATCGGAATCCTGCCATGATGGCAGAGGCGAAGAAGAATGCAGGACCGCTCGCAGCGGCGATCCATTATGTCGAGGGAGATGCGGAAGATGTGCCGCTTCCCAAGGGCAGCTACGATCTCATCGTGACGAGAAATCTCACATGGACGCTGCCGCATCCGAAAAAGGCGTATGCGAGCTGGCAGCGCGTCCTGAAAAAGGGCGGGATCCTTCTCAATTTCGATGCGAACTGGTACAACTACCTGTATAGTGAAGAAGACCGTGCCCTTTATGACAGGGACCGTGAGCAGGTCGCAGAAGCGGGTGTCTTTGACCGCTATATTTCGACCGATGTTATGGCCTGCGAACGCATCGCGCGACAGATGCCCCTTTCGCCCAAGAAACGTCCTGCCTGGGACCGGCAGGTACTTGAAGAGATGGGGATGCAGGTCACACTGTATGAGAATATTTCCGAAGAGATCCTTCTTCCGGAGGAGCAGCTGAATTTTGCAGCGACGCCGTATTTTTGCATTGAAGCGAAAAAGTGATGGGTGCCTATGGTGGATAGTCAAGATAGGGATCTCCTGCCTTCTCATTCTTCTCGGCGTGACATTTGTCACGTTTGCCCTGATGTATCTGGCAGGCGGAGATGCCATTTCCTATCGCTCACGGAGCGGTTTTGTGACGCACTCCTCATTATGCATCAGGGGATATGCGTCGAGCAGGTAGCTATGGAGGAGATCCTGCGCCATTCGAAGGATGTTCTATACCCGCCGTCTGCTCGAAGCCGCTGGCGTCGGATAAAAGCAAAAAGGGGCTGTGAAGAAATGAATTCACATTTCTTCACAGCCCCTTTTTACTTTGCTTTCATTTGGTTCAGGGTTCAGGGTTCAAGGTACAGGGCTCTCGTGGCGGCTTCGCCGCCTTATTTTAGAAGATGGTATTCTCGTATCGCAGCCTTCCCCTCTAGGGAATGCAATTAAGTTAAGCGGCAGAACATTCTTGGCTCCCCATCGGGGGGAGCTGCCCGGAGGGCTGAGGGGGCAGCACTACGGTATATCCAACATTGTTCGATGGCCGCTGGCATGCCCCATCTCGCTGCGCTCGAAATGGCGTCTCACTGGCTTTTAGCGTCGCTACGCTCCTAAAAATCCAGTTCGCTTGCACATATTG
>JAIJLI010000272.1 GCA_022722495.1 Dialister sp.
ATGCTCTCCTTGACCGTTTCATTTCCGAGCTCATTCGTCGGATCGATGCCTTTACGATAAAGCGCGATCTTCTCCTCGGATAGATCATAGCCGATGACGCGGAAATGCTTCGAAAAGGCATGTGCCAGCGGAAGGCCGACGTAGCCCAGACCGACGACGACAACAGTATGAATGTTCTTCATGATATGCTTTCCTCTTTTTAAGAGCCAATATTCGAAAACGGGGATGAGAGCCATACTCAAGTGACTGGTGACTTGGATACCACTTTCGAGCATCGCCATGATTGCTACGCCGCGGCGCTTCTGATCTTTTATGTACCGCACCGCCCCGTTGCACCTTCTGCCTATCGAACCTTTGGGACCTCGTTTTCTCACCCATTGTAATTCGAGAAATAGTACGAAAGCGCAAGCCAGAAGGTATGATTTCTGCCGCCCTCTTCGAGATCTTTGAGATTATAGTATTCTGCCTGCAAGAGCCAGTCCGGCTTTACGGTGTAGTGGATACCGGCACCGATGCCTTCGAAGCCGTCCATGTAGTCCGCAAGTCCGTTCATGGTATGTAATACATACGTGGTATATGGCTGGTGATAGTATTTCAGGAAATAGTACATATTTCCTCTCTCCCATGTTTTCTCTTTCCCACGAGTGAGGGATACCACATAGCCCTTCTCGCTCGTTCTCTCATCTTCCCCAAGAAGTCCCATGAGGCCCAGATCGTAGAGACCACCAAGCGGACGATGAACATTCAGCATATAGATGTTCCTCTTCCCCCTGTCCTCGAGATCGAAGCGATAGAGGCCCGCTCCCAGCGTATAGATGTCATGCGTGGTCGATGCCTCAGCGGCTGCCGCGAAGCCTGCATGCTTGATCGTCCCCGCTTCTGCCATGTAGGAGAAAGGCTCCTTGCCGGAGACACGCACACCGGTGAATCTGCTGTCGTAAATATTTCCTTCCGCCAGAAAAGACCCGAAAGCCCCGGCATCTACCTGTGTGCTTCCCACCTTGCCGGTCAAGTACCAGCGGTCGATATCCATCCAGCTGTCCTCCCCCTTACCGCTTAGGATCTTTTCATTTTCCAGCATGGAAATGAAATGCCAGTTGTCATCGATATTATAATCTCCATAAATCCTGAGACGCGCGTGGCTTCTGTCGCTGATGGACTTGTAGCCGCTGTGAGCGCCATAGTCTACACGCGCCTCCCCATCGATCTTGAATCGCTTATCCGAAATCTTCGGCGCTTTGACCTCGGTGGATGCCTGCATGTATGATGATTCTCTGTCGAAATAACCGATAGCAGACAGCTCATCCGCATACTCTACGCGGCGGCGTGCGAGACGCTCCCAATCATCTGCTGTGATCTGATCCATCTCGTGCATGAGCTTCCTGCGGAGAGCTTCTCTTTCCTCGCTGCTCCGCGGCACAAGAAAGGGCGTGCTCGGTACCACGGTGCCATCAGTGGGCATGCCACTCCCTGCCGCCTTGACGGCAGAAGAACTGCCCGATGCTGCCGAAGAAACCGCCCCCCTGCTGCCGGTATCCCCTGCTTTCTGATTCGTGAGAAGAAATCCATTGCCGCTGTTCATGCAGCGGCTGATCTCTTTTGCATACAGCTTCTCGTAATTCTTCGTCGCCGCCTCATAAGATTTCCGCGCATTTTCGAAACGATCGCCGAGGATCTCCACCTGCAGCTCATCATCAAGCGCCATGAGGACCGTCTTCGTATACTGCACGGCGAGGGTTTCTGCCTCCGGGCTCGGATGGGACGGGTCGCTGCTGCTTGCCAGCGAGAGTGCATATGCTTTCACCTCAGCGGCAAGCCTGCCGAGCCAGCGATCCGACTCCTTCCTGTATGGTGCAAGCTGGTCCGGATCATGCTCTCCCTGATAGTACAGAAGGACATTCCTTCGCGCCATCGACGCCTTCTCATACGTTTTGGCAAAGGCCGCCTCGGGATTTCCGGGGACAGGCATCCCTCCAAGCTGCGAGAGAGAAATGATCAGACGATCCTTTTCTTCATCCCACGCAGGAAGCATCCGCTGACGAATAAGGTAATGTGCCTTCAACGCCTCATAGTCCCCCGCGGATGTGGAAAGCGCCGTCCGCGCTTGATTGATCGGGATATTCGCGATGACACGAGCCTGTGCATCCTCGACCGCAAGCTCTCCGATCTCCCGCTTCACCGTTTCGCCAAGTCCTTCGCCTGCGAGCAGCAGCTCCCGACCGAGCGCCCGTGCATCCTCACGGCGATGAGCCTTTTCCTCTGCCGTATAGCGGTCCATTGTCTCTCTGACCTGCGCCCTTTCCTTCTCCTGATGCTGCGCGATCGGGTCAATGTCTGCCGCCTGCATCACCCCGCAAGGCAGAAAAGCCGCCAGAGACAGGCAAAGTGTCATGCCCATTTTATTCATATGGTTCTCCTGTGATTCATGATAGACAGACATATCGACACCTCAAGCATCATGGTAGCGATACCTTCTGCCGTTTCCCCTGAAGAAAATACTCATTCAAGTTACATATATATATGTAATATTACAATGATGTACCCCCCTTTGTAAAGTTGACAATGGATCGTCTCTCTGTTTCAAAAAAATGATAGATGCATCTATTCTCATCATATTTTCTTTGCCTTTTTCCTTCTTTCCTTATATACTATGAAAGGCATAATTATGCACTGCCACGCTGAGGTTCACACTTCCTCTTCATGAAACGAGGTTCAACCCATGAATATGACACACGAAGAACTCTTCGTAAAAATTCTTGATCAGATGCCCTTCGGCGTCTACTGCGTCGATACGGATCGCAAGATCTTCTACTGGAGCAAAGGCGCAGAACGCATCAGCGGCTACAAAGCGGAAGACATGCTCGGCAAGCACTGCTTCGAAAGCCATCTCGATCACATCGATGAGAATGGCACCCACCTGTGCCATGCCATGTGCCCGCTCGTCGCGACCATTTTCGACGGACTATCCCGTGAAAAAGCCGTCTGGCTGCGGAGCAAAGAGGGCGACCGAGTCTCTGTCCTCGTTCACACGGAGCCCCTCTTTCAAAATGGAAAGACGCTGGGCGCTATCGAGTACTTTTATAAGATATAAATAGAGTGACTGGTGGCTAGGGACTAGTAGCTAGGGATTAGGGATTAGGGATTAGGAGTCTCAAGTGCCTAGTGACTAGTGACTACATGCCATCTGCGGGCATCGCCCTTTTTATACTTCGCGGCGCTTCATAATTTTTTGCGCCGCACCACCACTCCTCACTCCTCATTCCTCACTCCTAACTAGAGAGTAGAGCTTTCACCCGCAATCAAGGAGCTAACCCTGAACACCATGACTATCACTACGACAAAGGCGGTGACGACCAATGAGTAACAATGTTTCACTTGACGTAATCAATCATTCTATACAAAACAGCATACTGCACGCTATGCCCGGAGGCATTTTTATTTATCGGGCGGATACCCATGACATCCTGTATGCCAATGATCGTTTCCTTGCCATGCTTGGCTATGACAGCCTGGAAGCGCTGACTCAATCGCGTGGCCATACCTTCGATGACATCCTCTCTGCCTCCGACAAAGAGCGTGTTTTCCTAGAGATCGAACATCAGCTGCGGCAGAGCTTGATCGGATTCGTTGATTTCAAAGCCATCACAAAACAGGGTCCTCTCCGATACATGGAGATTTTTTGCCGTACCACCACACTTCCGGACTATGGACATGTGATTGTGGCCTTCGCCGTCGATGCAGAAGCGAAGTACCTGACCTACTCT
>JAIJLI010000273.1 GCA_022722495.1 Dialister sp.
TAGCTACTAGTCACTAGTCACTAGTCCCCAGTCACCCGCTATTACACCAGCTCCGGCATGGGGACGGATTTCAAAATATCATCGAGCACGCTCGCTGCAGTCTTTCCAGCAAAGCGGGCATCGCCGGAAAGGGTGATACGGTGGGAGAGGGTGTAGGGGGCGACGGCGAGGACGTCATCTGGGGTCGCGTAAGCTCTGCCCTCCATGAGGGCATGGGCGCGGGTCATGTCGGAAAGCGCCATCGTGCCGCGCGGAGAGATACCGAGCGAGATGTCAGGACTCTCTCTGGTAGCAGCGGCGATATCCACCATGTAGGCGAAGAGGCTGTCTTCGACGTGGACCTCTGCGGCTTGTTTTCTAAGGATAAGAAGGTCGTCGGGCGTGATGACGGCTCTAAGGGACAGAGCGGCGCTCCGGCGGCTGCCCTTCAGGATCTCGATCTCGTCCTCACGGGACGGATAGCCGACGGTGATGCGGATCATGAAGCGGTCGGTCTGCGACTCGGGGAGTTCCTGTGTGCCGGAGGAGCCGAAAGGATTCTGCGTCGCCATGACGATGAAAGGCTGCGGGACGGCGTAGGTCTTGCCGTCGACCGAGAGGCGCCCTTCCTGCATGACCTCAAGGAGCGCAGACTGTGTCTTCGGAGAGGCACGGTTGATCTCATCGGCGAGGAAGAAATTCGTTATCGCGCTGCCGGCCACGTAGCGAAAGCTGCCGGAGGTTTTGTCGTACATGGAAAATCCCGTGATATCCGAGGGCAGGACATCGGGGGTGAATTGCATACGCTTGTAGTCAAGCCCGAGCGTGCGGGTGAAGGCGACGGCCATGGTCGTCTTGCCCACGCCGGGGATGTCATCGATCAGGATATGGCCGCCTGCCAAGATGGCGGTCAGTATACGGCGGAGCACATCGTCCTTGCCCAGGACGGCTTTGCCTGTCTCAGCGAGAATGGCGTCTATGGTTTCTTTTGTATTCATGAGGGCCTCCTTTATTTATACCCTACTATTATACAACGATTGGGGAAGGGGGCTGCGGTACATCCGTCTGAAGTCTGATTTCTGAGATCGAGCGGTGTAAGGAAGAGGGGGGACGAAGCGTTTCCATAGTCACCAGTCACCTCACATACCTTCTTTTCACAAAACGGATAAACTCTTCGAGCCCATGAGGGAGAAAGACGCCCTTCTTCCAGAGGATGCCAAACTTGGTGCTGATTTCCGGCGTGACCGGTATGCGGACGAAACGCTCCTCATCGATGGGAATGGACGAGTAGAGAAAGGCACCGCAGCGGCCGCTTTCCAGATAGTTCATCATCGTCGTCAGCTGGCTGAGGTAGAGCTTCACGTGCGGCGTGAGGCCGAGGGCGCGGAAGGCGGCGGTGATGGTGAGTGTCTGTACCGAGTCCATGTGGAAGAGGAGCAGCGTTTCCTCAGAAAGGGCAGGCAGGCTGACGGATGTCAGATGCGAGAGGGGGTGATTTTTGGAAACGCAGTAGACATAGTGATCCTCTTTCATCGTATAGTAGTGGTACTGCTCCAGATTATATATATCGAGATTCCCCAAAAGGATGTCCAGTTTTTCCTCCTGTACGAGCTCGGCGGCGCGGTGGGAGGCGCATTCGGAGAGCTCGAGCGGGACAGGACATACCGCTTCGAAGGCATCAGAGAGTGCGGGAAGGAAGATGGTGGACAGGATCGGAGGAATGCCGACACGGATGGGACGCACGGAGAGTGCGGCTTGACTGAATTCCTCCTGCATATTCCTCGCGCGCTGTAGGAGGTCGTTGGCTCTTTCATAAAAAGCGGCGCCTTCTTCCGTAAGGCGGATGCGGTTCGGCGTGTGAAGGAAAAGGGAAATGTGGAACTCTTTCTCCAGTTCATGGATGGCGGTGGAAATCGTCGGCTGGGAAATGTAGAGGGCTTTCGCTGCGCGGACGATGCTGTGATAACGGCAGACGGCGCAGAAATAAGTGAGCTGCTGTAAGGTCATGGGAAGACTCCTTTGGGAAAATTGGGGGGAGCCCGTAGGGCGTAGCGCCCCTTTTGATTGTGGATGAAAGCTCTTCTCGAATGAGGAATGAAGGTGGCGGCTTCGCGCACCGGTTTAGCCTTCCCCTCAAGGGGAAGGTGCCCCGAAGGGGCGGATAGGGTACCTGCGGCATGAAAGACAGATGAGCAAAATGCGTCTGCAAACATAGTGACACTCACGTAAGCACCCGAGCACCGCTGGCGCGGTCCCCCTTCCTCATAAGGGGAATGCTGCCACCACAACCCTGAACCCATCAACCTGAACCCTGAACCTTCATTTCTTTTTAGTATAGTTTTTTCTGAAGCTAACTTCAATATTCTGAAATTTATTTTTATCTGGAAGAGGACTATACTGCAGACAGTCAAGGGGAGCGGTGAGAGCTTCCTATAAAGTAAAAGGGTCAGCTGAGACGCGAAAAACTGGCAGCTGATCGAAGGAGGATCCAAATGAAAACTGGAGTAGAAAAACTGACCGATGTCATGGCTCATTTTCTGGAACATACCGCCATCCGTTTGCCGGATGATGTGATCGCGAAACTGGAAGAACTGCGCGACAAAGAGGACCATCCGCTTGCGAAGGTCATTTATCGCACGATGTTTAGAAATCAGAGGCTCGCCGAAGAGCTGCAGCGCCCGTCCTGTCAGGATACGGGTGTCCCGCAGTATTGGGTACGCTGTGGCACTGCATTTCCTTATATCAATGAACTGGAAGACCTGCTGCGCGAAGCCACCATTCAGGCGACCTTTGAGACGCCGCTTCGCCACAACTCGGTTGAGACTTTCGATGAATACAATACAGGCAAGAATGTCGGCAAGGGGACGCCGACTGTCTGGTGGGATATCATCCCCCATTCGGATCAGTGTGAGATCTACACCTACCTGTCCGGCGGCGGCTGCTCGCTTCCCGGCTGTGCGACCGTGCTGATGCCTGGCGAAGGCTATGAAGGTATTGTGAAATTTGTCATGGACCGCATGACTTCTTATGGGCTCAATGCCTGCCCGCCGCTCCTGATCGGTATCGGTGTCGGCACCTCTGTCGAGACAGCAGCGCTGAACTCCAAGAAAGCCCTCATGCGTCCGGTAGACAGCCACAGCGACAATCCAAGAGCTGCCAAGATGGAGAAACTCTTAGAAGATGGCATCAATGCACTCGGCCTTGGACCGCAGGGCATGGGCGGGCACTACTCTGTCATGGGTGTCCATATCGAGAATACGGCACGCCATCCATCCGTCATCGGCTGTGCGCTGAATGTAGGCTGCTGGAGCCATCGTCGCGGTCATATCATTTTCGATAAAGACCTGAACTTTACCACCGATACCCATAGCCATTTCGTATATGAAGAGAAATAAGGAAGGGAGACTATCATGGCTGTCATCGTGAAAGAAGATAAAAAAATCCTGGTTACTCCGATTTCCAGAGAAGATCTGAAAGATATTCATATCGGAGACATTGTGTATCTCTCCGGGGATCTCACCACCTGTCGTGACGTGGCTCATCGCCGCGTCGTCGAAGAAGGACGGAAGATCCCTGTCGATGTCAGAGACGAGGCCATTCTCCATGCCGGACCGATCATTCGACCTCATGATGACGGGACTTATGAAATGGTCTCCGTCGGTCCGACCACATCCATGCGTATGGAGAAATTCGAGTATGAATTCATCAAAACGACCGGCGTCCGCGTCATCGTAGGCAAAGGTGGCATGCGCGAAAATACCGAGCGCGGCTGTAAGG
>JAIJLI010000274.1 GCA_022722495.1 Dialister sp.
AATTTTTATACATGGCGAGGAATAACCTGACGCGAATAGCGAGCTATTTAAGGAAGGCTATGACGAAGTCATGTATAAAAATTCTTGTAAAATCTGACTCTGCGATTTAATCAGCGTTTCCTTAAAACAGCCGTTCCTTCAGCTTGATGGCCTTCCACTTGGCGAGCGCCTGCTTCGCTTCTTCGCTCGCATGTGCGGTGAGGCGTACATGGCCGTCGAGACGCTCCTTCATCGTGACGGCGGGGTCGATGTAGGGCTCGAAGGTTTTATAAAGATCATTCTTCATGATCTGTTCCGATAGATCCATGATGGGCTCCTTTTGTGAGGGACTGGTGATTAGGGATTAGGGATTAGGCGTGACTCCCACATGCTGAAGCGGGTCTTCGCCGAAACGATTCGGGCCGGTTGTGCCTTTTCGGAAAAGGAGGCAGATGAGGACAAATAAAATGTAAAGGCCGAAGATCCAGCCGGCACCAATCACGAAGGTGATAACGCCTCCCATGATTACACGAATGAACGGGATCGGCAGGAGAGACAGCAACAGACAGACAAGTCCGATGACGAATATCCCAATCCCGACGCCGAGGCTGAGTTTAATGAAGCTCTCCGCACCATTATCGATGTCATGCAGGCGGCGGGCAATGAGAGAAAAGGATGCCACTTGGTACACAAGTCCCAAGACGGCGGAGAAGATATTGAAAACGATTCCTCCACTCGGCAAAGCACGAGCTAACATTTCGATTACCAAAGGCAAAAAAAGATTAAAAATCAGGGACAATACCAAGCTGCGCAGAATGTACGGCTTCCTGTTCAAACGTCCCCGATAAGAAAAATATTTTTTCATCCAAGGCTTGGTGAGTTTGGCTTCATAGCGATCTTTCCAGTTTTGCATGGTTTCTCCTTTAGGCGATGACGCCGACCATTTATCGATTGACCTTCACTTGAAATTCTTCTGCGTCCAGACGAAAGATCGCCGCCCTTTCAGCCATGGCATCGCTGATATCCCAGTCCCGCGGCGAATAGTGTTTCATAAAAAGAGTGAGAGCCTTCTTCGCCTCTTCCCTTTCTTGGATCATGGATACACGCCCGCTTCCGATGACGGACTTGTAGTGTGTGGTGAAGCGGCCCGCGTCTTTTTCATCGGGGATCACCATCTGATCACCGTCGATGCAGAAGCCGACGTCCGGCTTTTCTTGCAGGATATCGTACTTCAGTCCTGCTTTGGCGCCGTGGAAATAGAGAGCCAGATGCCCGTCCTCATAGGTGAAGGCATAATTCACCGGCACCACGTAGATCCGATCGCTGTCAGAAAGTCCGAGATGGAGGACTTCCTGATTCATCAGGATGAAACGGATGGCATCTTCGTCCGTCACCTTTCGGTCTTTTCTTCGCATGGGTGTGTTCTTGGGCATGGTTTTTCCTCCTTCGTTGCACTTACCCTTATTATATGTTTTTTCCTACATTTTTGTGAAGTCCCTTCTTGCCATTCCCCATCGCACCGCGTACAATGGGAACGAAATCATTAACAGGTTCTGAAGTTTCAACTTAAAACTCTACGGTGCTTTATGATAATGATGCGCCGCCCCCCTGCTGAACCTTTTTCCGAAAGAAGATCTTACAATGTACAAAATCCAAGTCTATATCCCCTTAGAATCTGTCGATACCATCCGCGAAGTCATTACCCAAGCCGGCGGCGGACGGATCGGAAATTATGCAGGCTGCATGTCCTGGTGGCAGGTACACTCCTCCTGGACCAGCCTGCCCGGCGCACACCCTTACGACGGCACCGTCGGAGAAACGACGGAAACGGATGAATACATCCTCCAGTGCCGCGTCGATGATGCCCACCTCGCTGATGTCCTTGCCGCGATCCGTGAAACCCATCCCTACGAAGAGCCCGTCATCGACGTGGTGAAGCTTTGGAAATAGGGTAACTGGAGAGAAGTTTGAAAGCAGGGATGAGTAACCTCGAGTGATCGACGACTAGAAAACATCATATCCCGCACACCTTTCCACGTTCCTCATCTGTCTTTCATACCATAGTCACCCTATCCGCCCCTTCGGGGCACCTTTCCCTGGAGGGGAAGGCTACGATACGAGGAAACCTGCTATCAAGAAGCCTTCGGGCATCGCCCCGTTTCGTCATCCTGAGCGGCGAGAAACGTCGTATGTGAGATAACGAATGCCAGAACAGCTGCGACCTCTTCATCGATCTCGGCGAATCCGCCACCACCATTTCCAATTTCTCATTCCTCATTTTAAGAAGGATTTCCCATGCGTATTACCATTATCGGAGCCAGCCACCTCGGGCTGACCATCGCGAAGCTGCTCGCGAATGAATCTTATGACGTGATCTTGGTCGATGAGAACGAAGCCATTCTCGAATCCATCCGAGATGAGCTCGACATCCTGACCATCCATGCCGACGGCACAAGTCCGTCTCTCATGCGGGACCCCGACATCCGAAAGAGTGATTTTCTGGTCGCCGCGACAGCCTCTGACGAAAGCAATATCATTGCCTCCATCCTTGCGAGGCAGAACGGCATCCCTCACACCATCGCGCGCATCCGCGAGATGAAGTATTTATCCGAGCCGGCGTCCTACCTGCATGAAAATTTCGACATCGACCTCATCCTCTCGCCGGAGCTCATCACGGCGCGTGAAATTTTCCAGCTGCTCCGGACACCGCACGCGCTGAACATCGAGGACTTTGCCGGCGGGCGGGTACGCTTGCTCGAGACGAAGCTCTCCACCACTTCGCCGCTGATCCATATCCCGCTTCATGCTCTCTCCCTCCCGCCTTCGCTTCTGATCGCCATGGTGCAGCGGGACCATGACATCCTGATCCCGCACGGCGACGACTGCCTGCTCCCGATGGACAATGTATATTTCCTCGGGACACCGGCCTCCCTTTCCGAAATGGAATCCCGTGCAAACCTTCGCGTGCAGCGAAAGGCGAAGAAGGTCGTCATCATCGGCGCGGGCCGCATCGGGCAGGCGCTCGCCCCCATGCTCGAGGGGCAGGGCCTCTCTGTCAAGGTCATCGACAAGGACAGGAAGCGCTGTGAGGCCATGGCGCAAAAGCTCCGGAAAGGTCTGGTCCTCGCCGGTGACGGCACAGACATGGATCTCCTCACCGCCGAAGGCATCGGTGAGGCAGACACCGTCATCTGTCTCACCAAGGACGAACGGCTGAATATGATGATGGCGCTCCTCGCCAAGCACCTCGGCGCGCGGCAGACCATCGTGCGCGTCGTAAGGAGCGAGTATGCCCTCCTCATGCAGCAGGTCGGCATCGACATCGCACTCTCCACCCACTTCCTCGCTGCCGGTGAAGTCCTGAGCTATATCCGAAAAGGCAGCGTCGTCTCGATCTCCTACCTCGAAGGCGCCCGCGTCCAAGCCGCCGAGGTCATCCTGCAGGCAGGCGCACCCGCCTGCGGCCGCTCACTCATGGAAGCGCATCTCCCCAAGGAATGCCTCGTCGGCGCACTCGTCCGCGGCGAAGAGATCCTCATCCCTGATGGACGCACCGTCCTCTCCGCGGGTGACCGCGCGATCCTCATCATCCAGGCCGATCACACCGATCAGGTGCTGCGGTACTTTAGAAACGGTGACTAGGAGACATTAGACTCCCGTATCCTCATTTCGAGAGAAGCGAGAAATCTTTGTCATCCGTGGCAAGGGACTCACGCTTTCCCCACATGTGCCGCGCACTTCTCCGCTTTCCTCATCTGTCTTTCA
This sequence comes from Dialister sp., assembly GCA_022722495.1. Taxonomy (GTDB): domain Bacteria; phylum Bacillota; class Negativicutes; order Veillonellales; family Dialisteraceae; genus Dialister. The sequence goes on from JAIJLI010000274.1 coordinate 3,745, forward strand.
TACCGCC
>JAIJLI010000275.1 GCA_022722495.1 Dialister sp.
GTATATATGTTACCTTTATCTTTGATTATACAATATTAGAAAACCGTTCTACTGCTTTGGCAAAGCGAGCGATCGTCTCATCGGCATCACCATGCTCGATACCATCTCGGACGCAGTGCTGAAGATGACCTTCGAGAATGATCTGTCCCACCTTATGCAGAGCAGACTTTGCCGCATTCACCTGAGTGATGACATCCTCACACGGAATGTCTTCTTCGATCATACGATCGATCGCCTGCACCTGACCGATGATTTTTCGAAGACGGCGATGCAGATTTTCTTCATCCATACATTGTTTCATTTGATATACCTCATATATTGTACGTAACTGGCGGCCACTATCTTTAGTCACTGGATGGCGATATGACATTCTATCCGTCTAATGTCTATTCGCCTCTCATCTGACGTCTCAAAGCCTTCTCACTTTCCAAGCACCATGCTCTTTACCGGCTCAAAGCTCTTTCGGTGAATCGGCGTGATGCCCAGTGTCTTCAGCGCCGCGATATGCTCGGCAGTGCCATAGCCTTTATTTTGGGCAAATCCATAGCCAGGATACTGCCTGTCATACTCATCCATCAGATGATCACGATACACCTTTGCCACGATGGAAGCAGCCGCAACAGAGGCACTCTTCGCATCTCCATGAATCAAGGACTCGGTCGGACAGTTGAAATGAAGCGGCATCGCATCGATAATGACCGCCTCCGGCGAGACGGTCAGATTCTTCACCGCCTGATACATCGCCATCATCGTCGCCTCATAGATATTTACAGCATCGATCTCTTCCGGCGAAAGGCTGACAACAGAGACATCCAATGCGCTCTCATAAATCTTCGCTGCGATCTCTTCGCGGTGTTTCGGTGTGACCTTCTTCGAGTCATTGAGCCCCGCACAGAACCAGTGCGGGGGAAGAATGACTGCCGCGACCGTTACCGGTCCGGCAAGCGGTCCCCGTCCCACTTCATCGATCCCGACGATATGTGTGAGTCCCTCCTGATAGAAACGGCTCTCCACGTCATACATGGACTCCACGCGGAGACGCTCCCTGCTCTTTCGCTCGAGACGCTTCATATAGGAGCCTACAAGGGTCTTCACGCCCTTCCTCTCATCCGAAAGTATCTCCTGCAAAAGCTCTTCTTCGACATCGTCCTGCGAAAGGATGGTACGGATTTCAGAAATGGTCATAGTGCCTCACATGATTTTGTACTACGATAGAGAAAACAGCCGCAAAAATGGACTGGCTGGTTCAGAAGATCCTACAGGTTCTGCGGGAAAAGTGCAGCGCAAAAATAAGAATACATCGCCGTGGAATTTTCATTGATAAAAACACATTTTTCCCAAAATAGAAACCGCAGTGATTCATCGGAGCCATCTTCCTTCCATTATTTTTCCGGAAGCGGATCCAGCGTCAGCTTCCCGAGCTTCCCGCTTCGGAAATCACGGAGGACCACCATTTCTGCGCGATCATAGTCGATGGCCCCGCCGGGAAGAAGGCAGCCTCTTCTCCTTCCGGCCGCCTCCAGAAGCAGCTGCGGATCCTGATGGACATCTTCGATATTGTACTTTTCCTGCAAAACCCAAGGTGCCGTTTCAGCCAGAGAAGCGAGCAGCTCCGGGACGACTTCATCGGCATTGAATACATCGCCTGCGATCGCACCTGTTGCCGCCAACCTAAGCGCTGCGACCTGATCATCAAATTTCGGCCAAAGTACCCCCGGTGTATCCAGCAGATCAAGCCCTTCAGAGAGGCGCACCCACTGTTTACCCCGGGTATGCCCCGGAGTATTTGCCGTGCGTGTCGCTGCCGTTCCAGCAAGAAAATTGATCAGCGTAGATTTACCCACGTTCGGGATACCGAGGATCATGAGACGCACCGAGCGGCTCTTGATGCCTCGTTTTCGCCACTTCGCCAGCATCGGCTCTGCAGTCTCCCGGATCAGAGACAGCAGCTTTTTCTTATTTTTACTGTTCCCGACGCTCATGGGGACGACTGATATATTTTTCTTCTGATAATAAGAGATCCAGCGATCCGTCGCCTTCGGATCCGCCAGATCCGCTTTATTCAGTATGACGATCCGAGGCTTGCCCTGTACCAGCTCTTCCACCATGGGGTTCGCACTCGACATCGGAATCCGGGCGTCCAAGAGTTCAGCTACAACATCCACTGCCTTTAGGTGACTTTCGATCATACGCTTCGTCTTGGTCATATGACCGGGAAACCATTGAATTAACATACGCACCTCCCGGATACCATACGGGGTATCCTGATAACGATTCTATTTTAACATAAACGGGAGGTTTGGGAAACGCCGATTCCGTCGTGATCCATTTTCACTCCCTAAAAAAACGGTCCGGGAAAAACTGATGCATCACAGTATCCGTCTTTCCTGAGCCGTCGATCTTTCATTTCCTATTTCCTGTTTTTCATGACCTTTTCTACCGCTGCATCCACATCGCGCCCGATATCCGTGACACTTCGAAGCACACCCTCTCTGGCACACGGGATACGCTCCCAGCCGTAAAAGCGTACCAGCGCCTGATAGGCATCATGGCACTTACTAAGGTAGTCCAAATGCTGCTCATGGATATCCATCGAACCGCCCTCGGCAGCCCTGGCTTTTACCAGCGCTTCAGACATACTAAGAGGAATATCTAAAAGGATGACAAGATCCGGGCGCGGCAGCTCCAGCTCTTCGTACTCGGTTTTTTCCAGCCAAGAGAGGAACTGCGTACGGTCTTCCTCCTCATCATACTTTGTCATCTGATGGACCATATTGCTTGTGGTGTAGCGATCGGCAATAATGATGCCGCCTTTCTCATAGAAATCCTTCCACTTCATGCGATATGAGGCGAAACGATCGACCGCGTAGAAAAGAGAAGCGGCATATGGATTCACATCGCCGGGATCCGCCCCAAAGTCACCTTTGAGATACATTTTCACGAGAGCGGATGAGTCGCTCTCGTAGTCAGGAAAGGAAATGTGCATGACATCCTTCCCGCCCTCTCTCAGTTTCTTTTCCAAAAGGGCAGACTGGGTCGCCTTCCCGCTGCCGTCAATGCCTTCTAATACAATCAATGTACCATGTGTCATAGTGATATCCTTTGTTATTTGGTTTATAGTAATTGGGAATCTGGATTAGGAGTGACTGGTGACTAAATACCACCATCGTCCATCGCCATTATTTATACTCCGCGTCGTCTCTGATTGTTATTCACCGCCCCGCCATCTCTAATTTCTCATTCGAGCGGAGCTTTCACTCGCAATCAAGGGATGACACGCTCCAAGGGCTAAACCTATTCCCCATTTTCCCATTTCCTCGCGAAAAAAGCAACAGCACACAGCTGTTGCTTTTCATTCGCTATTCCTATTTCTTCTTTTTGGGGTTGAACGCATTCATCGCGTGATCGACACCGTGCGCCAAGGCATCCTCGATGGAGTCAGCGGTATGAATCTTCGCCGCCTCGATAAGCTCGATATCCTCCCCGTAAGGGCGCTGCAGGACATGCTCGATGACGGTATGCCCGTCCTTCGGATGGCCTACACCGATGCGGAAGCGATTGAATGCCTCACTCCCGAGACAAGCTATGAGGGACTTGATCCCATTATGCCCGCCTGCCGATCCCTTCTTACGGATGCGCGTCTTTCCCGGCGGCAGGTCAAGGTCATCGCAGATGATGAAAATATCATCCAGATCCACCTTGTAGTACTTGGCGATCGCACCGACCGCTTCGCCGG
>JAIJLI010000276.1 GCA_022722495.1 Dialister sp.
CTCTTTATATTATGGTATAATAAATCAGTTAATGAGAGTGTGTATTGCGGTCACAAGAAAGGGCGGCTCTCGCGGCCTTCCTTTCTTCAGCATTTCCCGATCAAGGAGGAAAACGGATTGGAAACGAAACGTGATTTTATCTGGAAGATGGGCGGCCAGCAGGGACAGGGTGTCGAGTCCTGCGGTGAGATCCTCGGCAAGGTCCTGGCGCAGGAAGGATACTCTCTGTTCAGCCAGCGTCTTTTTGCTTCCCGTATCAAGGGTGGCCACACCACTATTGCGCTGCGTATTGCGACGAAAGAAATCGCGACCATTGGCGAGCATGTAGACTGTCTGGTCGCACTCGATCAGGAAACGATCGATATCCATGGCAAGGAAGTGCCGGAAGGCGGCGTCATCATCGCCGATGATGCGTTCCACCCGAAATTTGAAGCACATACCGGCCGTATGTTCCTTGCTCTCCCGATCACGGAGCTGGCGAAGAAATACGGCAGCATGCAGATGAAGAATATTGCAGCGCTCGGCATGAGTGCCGGCGTGCTGGGATTCCCGGAAGAACCATTCTACGGCTTCATCGCCGACCGCTTTGCCAAGAAGGGCGATGAAATCATTTCTAAAAATAAGGCGATCTTCAAGGATGGCTATGATACGGCCATCGCTGCGATGCACGGCGTAGAGCTTGGAAAGCTCGCGACCCCGCCGAAGAAGGACCAGCTCTACCTGCTCGGCAATGAAGCAGCAGCGCTTGGCGCGATTTCCGCAGGGGCCCGCTTCATGGCATCCTACCCGATCACGCCGGCGACGGAGATCATGGAATACATGATCAAAGTCATCCATAAGATCCATGGCACTGTCGTACAGACCGAAGATGAGCTCTCTTCCTGCATGATGGCGATGGGCGGCGGCTATGCAGGCGTTCGTGCCTTCACTGCGACCTCCGGCCCCGGGCTCTCCCTGATGGCAGAGTCGATCTCCATGGCAGCGACCGCAGAGATCCCGGTCGTCATCATCGATGTCATGCGTGCCGGCCCGTCCACGGGCATGGCGACCAAGGTAGAGCAGAGCGACATCCGCTATGCGATCGGCTCCGGCCATGGCGATGCTGAAAAGATCGTCCTTGCGGCCGCTTCCATCGAAGACTGCTACTACATCACCCAGGAAGCCTTCAACCTTGCTGAAAAGTTCCAGACTCCGGTCATCGTCCTTTCCGACCTGCAGTTCGGCATGTGCAAGCAGTCTGTCCCGGCCTTTGATCTTCACCGCGTCGGGATCGAGCGCGGCAAGCTCATCCGAGAAGGCCTGCCGGAACTTGATACAAAGAAGAAAGAATACTTCCATCGTTTCGAAGATGTGGAAGACGGCATCTCCCCGAGAACCATCCCGGGCGTGAAGAACGGCATGTTCCTCTCCACGGGCCTCGAACACAATGTCTTCGGCAAACCGGCAGAAGGCGTGGGCGACCGTGTGATGGAGATGGAAAAGCGCCATCGCAAATTTGCCGGCGTAGCGGAAGCGATCACCCCATTCTACGTCAACCATGAAGATACAGAATGCGACCTGCTCCTCGTAGGCATCACCTCCACCGGCGGTGCGATCGATGAAGCCTGCGAAGCACTCGAAGCAGAAGGCAAGAAGGTAAACCACCTGCACCTGCGTCTGCTCTCGCCATTCCCGGCTGAAGCTCTTCGCCCCTACATCGAAGGTGCGAAGAAAGTCCTCATCGTAGAAGAAGACCTGACAGAGCAGCTCCGTGAGCTCTTTGCGATCCATTTCTCCTGCCATGACAAGCTGCTGTCCTGCCTGCAGTATGACGGCACTCCGTTCACGGCATCCACCATTCTCAAAAAAGCTAAGGAGGTCTTCTAAGATGGCATCACCGCGCGACTATAAAAATACCATTATTCCGAACTGGTGCCCCGGCTGCGGCGACTACGGCATTCAGAATGCCATCAGCGCTGTCTGTGCGAAAAAAGGCTGGGCGAATGAAGACATCACCCTGATCTCCGGCATCGGCTGCTCGTCCCGTATCGGCGGCTACCAGTACTGCTACGGCGCTCATACCACTCACGGCAGAGCCCTTCCCTTCGCACAGGGCATCAAGTGCGCAAACAAGGACACCCATATGATCGTCTGCTCCGGCGACGGCGACTCCTACGCCATCGGTCTTGGTCATGCCATGCATGCGATGAAGAGAAATATGGACATCACCTACCTCGTCTTCGATAATCAGGTCTACGGCCTCACCAAAGGCCAGACCTCTCCGGCCTCCTCCCAGGGCTTCGTCACCAAGACCACCCCGGACGGCAACCCGATGACCCCGCTCGATGCGCCATCCATGGCCATCGCAGCCGGTGCCACCTTCGTTGCGCAGGCCTATGCCATCGATGGCAAGAACCTCGTCGACATCATTGAAAAAGCCGTCGATCACAAAGGCTTCTCTTACGTCAATATCTTCACCCCGTGCGTGACCTTCAACCATTTCAATACCGTCGAATGGTACAACACCCACCTGAAGAAGATCTCCGACGTCCGTGAATCCTATGATCCAACCAGCAAAGCCCAGGCCTTCCACCTCCTCGCAGAGACCGATAGCCTCGTCACCGGCGTCATCTACGAAGAGACCGGCGCCCTTCCTTTCGGCGATATCGTACCGTCCAAAGATATCGCGCTCGTCGACTATGTAGAAAAGCCGAGCCAGGAAGTCTTCGACGACCTCTGCAAGGAATTCAGATAGCAGATATCCTCCTTCCGGAGAAAATCGGGAGAAGCGGTGAGAAATCTACCCCCTTCCCATGGAAGGAGGATGCCCGAAGGGCAGGGGGTTGGTCGAAGGGAAATGAGAGCGAAGCCAACCTCCGGCGCTACGCGCCACCTCCTTCCAAAGGAAGGAGGGAGAAGTGGGGTGAAAAACCTATCTCCCACCTTCCAGAGGAGGGAGAAGCGGGATGAGTAGCCCATCTATCCCCTTCCCTTGGAAGGGGAACGCCCGAAGGGCAAGGGGTTGGCCGAGGGGAAAAGAGCTTAGCCAACCTCCGGCGCTACGCGCCACCTCCTTCCAGAGGAAGGAGGGAAAAGTGGGATGAGTAACCCATCCCCGCCTTCCCATGGAAGGGGGGAGAAGTAGCAAAAACCTATCTACTCTCCTTTTATAGGAAAGAGTGTTTTGCAACAGGTATGCCTATGATTACAAATCGCCCCCGGGTTTCTAAGTCCATGCGTATCCGCTCGCGAGAACTTAGGAATCAAATGACTCCGGAAGAAAAGCAACTATGGTATCATTTCCTGAGAACATATCGGCCTAGAGTAACAAGACAGTATGTGCTGGGACCGTATATCGCTGATTTTTATTGTGCAAAGGCTGGGCTGATCATCGAAATCGATGGAAAGCAGCATTGTACAGAGTCAGGATTTGCGCATGATACTGTAAGGACGCATTTCTTTGAGAATTATGGATTAAAAGTAGTGCGATTGACCAATTTTCAGATTCATTTTCAGTTCAATGAATGTTGCCAATATCTGGAAACCATTCTCCGTGAACGGATAATGGAGCGTGCTACTATGGGTGAGTAATCCATCTACCCCCTTCCTATGGAAGGGGGATGCCCGAAGGGCAGGGGGTTGGCCGAAGGCGAAAAGAGCTTAGCCAACCTCCGGCGCTACGCGCCACCTCCTTCCAGAGGAAGGAGGGAGAA
>JAIJLI010000277.1 GCA_022722495.1 Dialister sp.
TTGATTTCGAAGACCTTCTCCTCGTTGCCATCACCCTCAATATGGAAGTTGTCCATGTACTTGTCGCCTGGAACAAGGGCATACTTGCCTGAGTCGATAACCTTCTTGAGAGCAGTCTTAGCCTGTTCATACTTGCCAGCGAAGAGGTAAGCCTTACCAGCCAATGCATTAGCAAAGCCCTTGGTTACCTTTACAGCTCCATCCTTGTCTCCCTTGCTCTTGCGCTCATCGAGATCGGCCGCTGCTGCCTCACATTCAGTAGCAACCCACTCTATCAACTGTTCGTGGGTCATAGGATTCTCAGGATCCTTATCGCTGTTGTATGGAAGCGCATCAGCTGTCAACTTCTTTAAGACGAATGGAGGAGTGCCCCAGAAGTTTGCCAACAAGAAGTAGTCGTAAGCACGAAGCACACGAGCCTCAGCCACACAACGCTTCTTGACTGGTGTATCTGGATTAGCAAACTTGTTAACGACCAAGTTGCAAGTATACACTGAAGAATAGAGACCTGAGTACATCAACTTTGGAACCAAGGCATCAGTATCATAGCGGAACTCATTGAGGCAACCTGCGTCCTCATGGTCTCCATAGTTACCACTGGCATAGTAAACATCATCACCACACATGTTCAAAATCAACTTGTGAGGAGTATAGATACCCAAACTTCCCTGGATGTCTGGCTGACGTCCTACTACATTACACATAAAGCCTTCGTATGCTGCCACCAAAGCAGCCTCTGCATCGGCATCAGTCTTATAGAACTGTTCCTCATAAGTAGTACCCTTCTGTTCAATATCGAGCTGACTCTCACAGGAAGTAAAGGATACTGTTCCTGTCAACGCAAGGGCTAATATACTAGAATATAATAAATACTTTTTCATTGCTGTATCATTTAATAATTAGAATGTTATATTGATACCAAATACCATCTTCTTAGAAGTAGGATAAGTACCATTATCAAAACCACGAGACTGAGCGCTGTTCATAGAAGCTGTCTCAGGATCGGCTCCAGGATACTTGGTGAATGTGAAGAAGTCATCCAAAGAGCAGTAAACACGCACACCATTCAGACCAATCTTACTCGTAATGAGACGTGGCAATGTGTAACCCAACTGAATCTGCTTGATCTTGAAGTAAGAACCGCTGAAGACAGCTGCGCTAGAACTGAAGAATGTCCAGTCAGTTGCCACCTTCTTCATATCAGGATACTTGGCATTGGTATTACTCTCTGTCCAGGAATTCTTCCAATATTCATCGATACCATTCAAGAGTGGTCGGTCGGCCGATACCATCAAGTTATAAATCTTATTGCCTGCTGCTCCAGTACCGAAGATGGTCAAGTCGAAGCCCTTGTACTCAGCATTGAGGGTGATACCGTAAGTAAACTTAGGAATACCCACACCCAAATCCTGCTTATCATTATCTGTAGGCGCATTGGTGGTTTTGCCATCCTTGTCATAATACAACGCACTTCCATCCTCTGCTACACCTGCATACTTGTAACCACGGAAATACCAGATAGAGTGCCCCACCTCGAATGTTGGCTTCAAACGGCTGTTGAAGCCATCGATACCTATACCCTCGATACGGCTGATGCTTGAAGAAAGAGCCTTTACCTCATTCTTCAAGGTAGAACCGTTGACAGAAACAGAGTACTTGAAATCACGGATATGATCTCTCCAACCCAACTCGAAGTCGAAACCTGTGTTAAGCACCTTACCAGAGTTGACGATATACTTGCTTACACCAATTTCCGGAAGAAGATTTATCTCTACCAAGAGATCCTTGGTGTTCTTGCGATACCAGTCGAGAGAGAATGTCAAACGATCGTTCAAGAAACGGGCATCAAGACCCAAGTCTACCTGCTCTGAAGTCTCCCAAGTCAAACCTGGGTTAGCAAGACCAGTTGGCTTAGAACCATAAGACAACTTACCATCACCGCCAGATGGATTGTACTGATAGAAGCTCTGGTTCATGGCAATAGGAGAAGTATACGGGTAGTTGCTCAATACATTGACATTACCATTCTTACCCCAAGATCCACGAAACTTCAAGAAAGAGATGGCATCACGACTGATGTTGTCCTTGAAGAACTTCTCATTGCTGATAGTCCAACCAGCAGATACTGATGGGAAGTTACCCCAACGAGCATCCTTTGGAAGCTTAGATGAATCGAATGCATCACGACGGAAGTTGAACTGCAAGAAATAACGATTATCGTAGCTATAAGACAAACGACCGAAGTATGAAAGTTCCGTAGCGTCGTTAGGAGCATTGCCTACACTCTTGGTTGCATCAGCGAGCAAATAGTCGATGTAACGATAGTTAGGAGCATAGTTTGAAAGAATATTCGTACCCTCAGATCCTATGGAAGCGTTGTCCCAATGGTTCTTGGTAAACGACATACCCACCATGGCTCCTACTGTATGCTTGCCAAATGTATTCAAATAGTTTGCAAAGTTCTCCCACTGATAGTAAAGACCATTGTTGCTATGAGCCTCAATCTTGTACTGTGAGGAGTTGGAGAGGGTATTGATGTAATATGGCTGCTCATAGTTGTGGTAGTTGCTCTGCGTGATGCGGTAACCCAAACGAGATGTATAGGTGAAGCCCTTGAATGGCTTGATGTTGGCAGCAACGGTACCACGAACATTGATACCCTGGTTGTAAGAGCCCACACGGTCGCGCTGTGCCAATGGGTTACCAGTAGCATCCTCTACATAGTGAGATGTACCATAGAAATCATTATTATGGTCAGCATCTCTCATCACAGGGGCGCCATTCTGATAAGCGTTATAAACATTGGTTGGCAACTTAGAAGGGTCGCTTACATAGCAAGGTGTCAATGGATCTACAGAAACTACAGAGTTCAACACAGAACCATAACCTTTGTTCACACCCTGGGTCTTCCACTTCTCGAAAGAGGTGTTTGTCGAAATGTTCAACCACTTATATACATCGTAGTCAGCATTAATCTGACCTGTAAAACGCTTGTAAACATCCTTATCTCCCTTGACGATACCATTATTATTGAGGATATTCAAGTTGGCAAGGAAACGACCCCTACCATTGCTAGCCTGGATGGTAAGGCTGTGCTGATGAGCCAAACTATTTTCAAAAGCTTCATCATACCAGTTGGTGTTCTCTCCATTGTATCCCTCAGTCTTCAACTTATCATCCGTCAAGTCGCCCAAGTACTTATGGTATGAAATATACTCTGGAGCGTCGAAGAGCTTAGCCTTTCTACCAATAGACTGGATGGTAAACTTGCTGCTATAAGAAATCTCAGCCTTACCGCCATTGGCAGCACCACTCTTGGTAGTAATGATGATGACACCATTACCAGCCTGCGCACCATAGATGGCAGCAGAAGCGGCATCCTTCAATACCTCCATGCTCTCGATCATAGATGGATCAAGATACTGGATATTGTCAACCTTCAAACCATCAACAATGAGCAATGGGCTGATATTTCCACTATTGGAAGAATAACCGCGCACACGGATATCGGCAGCCTCACCTGGACCACCCGAGTTGATAATTTGTACACCGGCAGCCTTACCCTGGAGGGCAGCACCAGCATCAGTTGTAGACAAGCCCTTGATATCATCGCTCTTGATAGATGCAACGGCACCAGTCAGGTCGCTCTTCTTCTGAACACCATAACCGATGACAACGACATCATT
>JAIJLI010000015.1 GCA_022722495.1 Dialister sp.
ATATTTCTCTGCTTTCCAATGTGAATATCGCCCTCATTAGAGAGAACATTGCCAATGCTATTTGGAGAAATAATACTGCCAATACAGGAACATAAAAACAACATAATTTTTTGGAGTGTTGCTTCATCGGCTCCGCGGTTACGCTGCAAAATGTCTCGCAGTATGACAGTGGAATAGATCCCTTCCAATGCTTGATTACTTCTAGCCTCGTTGAATTTGAATTCTCTTAAAATAGGCATACCACCAAACTGGAGGTACTTCTGAAATTTTTCATCCATCGTTACATCTACAGCAAATTCATAGAAGTTCAAAAATTCCTTAAATGACAGAGGTAGCATCTTTATCTCAATGTATCTACCTGAGAGCAGTGTAGAAAACTCGGAAGACAGCAGGTAAGCATTAGAACCGGTGATATAGATGTCTACATTAAAATCTAACCGGAATGATTCGATTGCCTTTTCCCAATGATTGACTGCTTGTAATTCATCAAAAAGAAGGTAAGTCTTACATTCTCCCTCGATTTGCTTGCTGACGTAATCATAAAAAGATATATAGTCAGTTAAGTTCCGATAACGCAAAGACTCCATGTTCATATGGATGATATGAGAACACGGCACGTTTTTCTCCAGTAAATATTGATGGAATAGATCCAGTAAGGACGATTTGCCGCAACGCCTAATTCCCGTGATAATCTTCACCAAATCTACATCCTTGCTTTGTATCAACTGGTTTAGATATTGAGGGCGATTTATCAATTTAGTCATCATGCACCTCCTGCATTTTTGATTCTATTATACCAAAACTTTCTCATAAGTTCAAAAGTTTCGGCATTTGAAGTCGGAAACTTTCGCGAATTTAAGAGTTTCCGACTTCCATTTACTAAAGTGCATGATTTTTGCTTAAACCAATCATTCCAGTTTTTATATCAGAAATTGTCAACCCTAAAATGATTGGCAAATTTTGAGTATTTAGCAAATTTTATATAAATACGAGGAGCGCTTTTTCGAGGCTCCTGTTTTTGTTGGGCCATAGGCTTAGCATCCCATGGGCTCATCTTGGCTCCAGCGGAGTGCGATCTATTTTCCCATCTCTGCGAGCGGGGTCCGATCGGGATCACCGGTGAGATTTCTTGCGATATCCGTCGGTACGCGGCGGTAGGGGAAGGTCTTCAGGATATCCTGCATGAGGTCATCGAAGATATAGCGATTTCTGACGGTGCCCTCCTCTTCGCTGTTCCAGTAGGTCGCGCGGTCATCGCGGACGGACGGCTCCCCTTTCTTATAGGAATAGATATCGAAGACGGCGCGTGTCTCTACGATGTCATCAGCGTCGCAGAATAAGGAGCGGTGATAGACGACCTGCCGCCACTCCGTGATGACAGGCATGACGACGATGTCTGCATTTGCTTTTTCAGCGAGCTCCTTTAGCTGGGAGGTCGAGTAGAGGTCAGCCTCGTACTCGATCGGATCCAGGGTGCGGTAATACGGATAGCGGAAGATCCTTTCCATTTCGCGGTTCACGTAGGCAGCGGCTTCCTCACCGCTTCTGTATCGCGCCCGTAGCAGGAGCACGGTGCGCGTATTCTCGAAGTATCCCAGACTTCGATTCACAGCCGGATCGGCCGCCTTCACGGGAACAAGGACGCTGAGGCAGAAGATGAGGGACATGAGTAAAAGAGAAATTCGTTTCATAAAAAGACCTCCTTTGATACTATTGTAGCACCAAAGGAGGGGACAGGACTAGGGAAACACTGATTCAAGCGCAGAGTCCTAATCCCTAATCCCTAGTCACTTTCCTCTCTATCCACCACAGCCGTCCCATGAGGAGCAGGGCAGAGGTGCCGACGCCAAGGTCGATGCACTGCCAGTAGGACTCGGGGCCGTGGGAGAGCACATAATCAAAGAAAAGGCCGGAGGGAAAGCAAACGAACCAGTAGGCGATGAGCATGAGGAAGAAGGGGACTTTCGCGTCCTTATAGCCGCGCAGGATCCCCTGAATGGGAGCGGCGATGTCATCGAAGAGCTGCCATCCGGCGCAGTAGACAAGAAAGAGGCTGCCAAGCGCAATGACGGCAGGATCCGTGCTGTAGAGAGAAATGATCTCCTTCCGGAAAAGGAGCGTCGCGGTGATGGTGATGGCTGCGCCGGTGAGTGTGGTGAGGAGCCCCAGTCTGGAGTATTCGCGGGCAAGGTCATAGCGGCGCGCTCCGACCTCGTAGCCGACGAGGATGGTCATCGCCATGGAGCAGCTCATGGGAATCATGTAGATGATACCAGAGAAGTTGAGCGCCGCCTGATGCGCCGCGATGGTTTCTGTGCCGAATTTCGTGATGAATATGATGATGAAGCCGAAGAGGCTCGTTTCCATGAAGACACCGAGCGCATTCGGGATGCCGAGTGCCATGTACTCTTTCCAGACGAAGAGGCGGCTTTCCGGTGAGGAAAAGAGCGCGCGGCCCATGAATGGCTTCTGAGACAGGATGACAGCAAGAAAGAGCAGGACAAGAAAGACGTAGGTAAGAAGAGTCGCAATGCCGGCTCCGACACCGCCCAGGGCGGGAGCCCCCCACTTCCCGAAGATGAAGGCGTAGTTCAGAAGGCCGTTCACCGGGAGGGCGAGGAGGAAGAGACGCATGGAGATCGTCGTCGCTCCCACCGTGTCAGTCAGTGAGCGCAGCGGCATCGCGAGCATTTCAAAAAGGAATGCGCCCACAAGTGCGAGCATGTAGTTTTTCGCGATGGAGGAAACTGCGGGGGCAAGGGAAAGCCCTTCGAGGACTGTATCGATGAGGAGGTAGTAGAGAAGGGCGAAAAGGAAAGAGAGAAGGAGCGCGAGGTAGAGTCCCGTGCGGATGATCATCGGGATGCTCTCCTTTTCTTTCTTCCCCATGAGCTGTGCGGCCATCGGTGTCGCAGCGGTGAGAAGTCCCATCGCGGTCGTCTGGATGGGAAGGAAGAGACTGGCGCCGATGGAGACGCCGGCCAGATCGTTTGCACTGACGTGACCGGACATGGTCGAGTCCATGAAGTTCATGCCGACGGTGGAGACTTGGGCGATCAGGATCGGGATCATTGTCGCGATCAGCTTTTTGAGATGAGAAAGATTGATAGACATAGGGATCGTATATGTGAAAAATCCTTGCTGATTCAGACCGGTAAAAAAGACTGCGAAAAAAGGAGCTGCCTTTTGGCAACTCTTTCTATTATAACCGAAATCCTCAATTATTTCATGTGAGCGGCAGCCCAGTCAGCCTTGAAGCGGGCAATGCCGTTGTCGGTCAGCGGGTGCTTCATCGCATCCATGAGGACCTGGAAGGGGACGGTCGCGATGTCAGCGCCGGCGAGAGCGCACTGGGTGATGTGCTGCGGTTTTCTGATGGAGGCAGCGATGATCTTCGTCTCGATGCCGTGAAGCTCGAAGATCTCGGAGATGGTCTGGATCAGTTCGACGCCGTCCCATCCGATGTCATCGATGCGGCCGACGAAGGGGGAAACGAAGGAAGCACCGGCGCGTGCAGCGAGCAGAGCCTGGTTGGCAGAGAAGATCAGGGTGACATTGGTGCGGATACCGGCCTTTGCGAGACCTTTCACCGCTTTCATGCCTTCTGCGGTCATCGGGATCTTGACGACGACATGCGGGTCAAGGGCAGCGAGGACTTTGCCTTCTGCGATCATGCCTTCCGCATCATCGGCGAGGACTTCTGCGGAGATCGGGCCATCCACGATGGAGGCGATCTCTTTGATGGTGGCGTGGAAGTCTTTGCCTTCCTTGGCGATCAGAGACGGATTCGTGGTGACGCCGGAAATAAATCCCATATCATTGGCTTTGCGGATGGCTTCCACATCAGCGGTATCGATAAAAAATTCCATGTGATTCTCCTTCTGCGAGCGCTTGTGCCTCGCTAATAAGTATATACTTTTTAATGCTTCCTACATATTACACTATTTCAGGAGAAAGTCAAGAAAAACCGCAGCTTTCGCTGCGGTGTCAGGACGGGGACGGCGGCTTTTCCGTCAAGGGGCGATGCCCGCTGATCGGATGTCATTTCGGGCGCCGCGGGAAGGCTCTTTCTCTTGCGCGTCACAGCCCCTTCTGCTCGATGCCGCTGACGAGGTAGCCCAGATGGGTCGTGGCATTCAAGGTGACGAGACGCCAGATGCCGTGGTCACACTCGATGACGTTGATGCAGGCATTGTCCTGTTTGATTTGCCAGAAGTGGCTCATAGGAAGCCCCAGCAGGTCACAGAGGATCGCTTTGTTCACGGCGTCGTGCGCGCAGACGAGGATAGTCTCACCATCATAGCTTCTGGCATATTCATCGAAGGCTTCACGGGCGCGTTTTCTGACGTCTTCGAGATTTTCCCCCTCGGGCATCTGCACGCGTTCAGGGTGGGTATGCCAGAGGTTAAATTCTTCCGGATAGCGCGCTTCGATCTCTTCAGCGTGGATGCCTTCCCACAGGCCGTGGCTGATCTCCGTGAGGCGCGGGTCTTTGGCGACGGGAAGGTGATGGTAGTCCGCAGCGAAGCGGCAGGTGTCGTGAGAGCGGGACAGGGGCGAGGAGATCGCGCGGTCGATATGGATGTCCTTGAGGGCGAGTGCGGCCGCTTTTCCCTGCTCTATGCCGCGGGGGGAAAGCGGCGTGTCTTCCTGTCCCTGATAGCGGCCTTCAATATTCCACGTAGTCTCTCCGTGGCGAAGAAGAATGATACGGATCATGAGAGAGTCTCCTTTGGGGGGGTCAAGGTTCAAGGTTCAGGGTTCAGGGGTGTGGTGTCGGCTTCGCTGCGAATATATATGGGGCGATGCCCGAAGGTGACATTTCAGTCACCAGTCACTTATCCCCGCTTTCAACCTGAACCCTGAACCCATTCCCCTTAATGTTCGCAATGAATGACTTTCACATCGTGAATGCCATCGATGTTCATGAGGGCAGGGAGGACCGCAGTCGGGATATCTTTATCGACGGCGACGGCCATCACATTCGTTCCCTTGTCTGCGGAAGCGCCGACCTGCATGCCGTTGATATTGATGCCTGCGCTGCCAAGGACGGAAGCGACCTGACCGATCATGCCCGGCTTGTCTTCATGCGGAGCGATGATGATGCAGCCCTTCGGTTCGAAGTCTACGCGGAAATGGTCGAGGGAGACGATCTTGGCATCCTTGCGGTCAAAGAGGGAGCCTGTGATGCGGTGTGTACCCTTGTCGGTGTCGATGGTGAGCGAAATGGTATTCGTATAGTAGTGACCTTTTTTCGCTTTCACTTCACGGACATCGATGTGGCGTTCCTCTGCGATGCCGCGGGCGTTGACGAAGTTGACGGTCTGCTGGAGGACCGGTGAGAGGAGACCCTTCAGGACAGCCGTGGTGAGCGGTGCGGTCTCGGTATCTGTGAGTTCACCGGTGTATTCGATATTGACGGTGGAAATGCGGCCGCCTGCGAGATCGATGGCGATGTTGCCCATGCGTTCGCAGAGGTTGAAGTACGGCTGGATGACATGCAGAGTAGCTTTCGTGATCGGGGAAGCATTGACTGCGGTAGCGACCGGTTCACCGTGGAGCGCTTGCGCGACGCCGACAGCGACGTCAGTGGCGACGCCGGCCTGCGCTTCCTTCGTGGACGCACCGAGGTGCGGGGTGAGTGCGACATTCGTCATGCCAAGGAATGGATTTTCTTCCGGCTTCAGCGGTTCATTCGGCCATACGTCGATGCCGGCTCCGGCCACTTTGCCGGATTTCAGTGCGTCGGCGAGTGCTTTGATATCGACGACGGCGCCGCGGGACGCATTGACAAGGCGGACACCGTCTTTCATTTTAGCGAGTTCTTTTTCTCCGATCATGCCGCGCGTCTCATCCGTGAGCGGGGTATGCAGGGTGATGTAGTCAGATTCCTTGAGAAGGGTATCCAGATCGACAAGCTCGACGCCGAGCTGTTTGCCGCGCTCTAAGGTGATATAGGGATCGTAGCCGATGGTTTTCATATTGAATGCCTGCAGGCGTTTGGCCACATTTGAGCCGACGCGGCCGACACCGATGATGCCGACAGTCTTATTCAGGAGCTGGATGCCGGTGAAGCTCTTTCTGTCCCAGCGGCCTTCCATGATGGACTGGTGCGCCTGCGGGATATGACGGGTCATCGAGAGCATGAGGGCGATGGTGTGCTCGCAGGCTGCGATCGTATTCGATTCCGGCGTATTCACGACGGTGATGCCCTTCTTGGTGGCTTCGGCGATATCGATGCCGTCGATGCCGACACCGGCGCGGCCGATGACCTTTAGATTCTTGGCTGCATCGATGACGGCCTTGGTGACCTTCGTCTGGCTTCTTGTGATGATGGCATCATAGTCTCCGATCACCTGGCACAGCTCTTCTTCCTTCATATTCGGCTGAATGTCGACGATAAATTCTTTTTCCAGGATCTCTTTCGCTTCTTTGGCAACGTCTGCTGTGATGAAAATTCTAAACATAGTTTTTGCTCCTTATATTAAATGCAGCGGTATGATGCTTGGTGTTCAGGAAAATTAGGAATAAGGAATGAGGAATGGCGGTGCGGCGCATAAAAATCAGAAGCGCCGCGGAGTATAAATAGGGCGATGCCCGAAAATAGTATTCCAGTCACCAGTCACTAGTCACTCCCAATCCCTAATCCCTAGTCACTTTTATCCATTCACTCTCATATATTCTTTCATAAAGTCAGCCAGAGCCTCTGCCGCTTCCGGTGTGACGGCATTGTAGAGAGAGACGCGGAGGCCGCCGACCAGTCGATGGCCTTTGACACCGATGAAATCATTGGCTTTTGCCTTGGCTGCGAAGTCGGCCTCCATCTCGGCATTCGCCAGATTGAAGGTCACATTCATGCGGCTTCTGGCTTCTTTTTCGGCATGACCTTTGTAGAAGCCATCGCTCGTATCGATCACATCATAGATGAGCCGGGCCTTGACCTTGTTTCTTTCTTCGATGGCAGGAAGGCCGCCCATATTTTTGATCCAGTGGAGCATGCGGTTCAGCGAGTAGATGCAGAAGACCGGCGGTGTATTGAAGGTCGAGTCCTTCTTGACGAAGTTCTGATACTGAAGAAATTCCGGTATATCCGTCCGTGCTGTGGCGAGGAGAGATCTCTTCAGGATCGCGAGCGCCACGCCTGCTGCGCCAAGGTTCTTCTGGATGCCCGCCCAGATCATGTCAAACTGGCCAAAATCGATGTCGCGGGAGAGAATATCTGACGACATGTCGCAGATAAGAGGTACATTGACCTTCGGGAATTTCCAGTACTCTGTGCCGTAGATCGTATTGTTGGCGCAGAGGTACAGGTAGTCCGTCCCCGGCTTCACCTCATAGGTGTCGGGGATGTAGGAGTAATTTCTGTCCGCTGCGGAATTGGCATCATAGGCTTCTCCGAAAAAGGCGGCAGAATTTCTTGCCTTGTGCGCCCACACTCCGGTGTCGGCATAGGCGGCGCGGGTATGAAGGAAATTATACGCCGTCATCAGGAACTGCATCGTGCCGCCGCCCTGGATGAATACGATCTCGTAGTCATCATCGAGGTGCATCAGCTCGCGGAGAAGAGCCTTCGTCTCATCCAGCATGTCCTGAAATTCCTTCGAACGATGACTGATCTCTGTGATGCCCATGCCCGTTCCTTTGAAATCGGTGAGGTCATTTTTCATCGCCTCCAACACTTCCAAAGGCATGGGGGAGGGACCGGCGTTAAAGTTGTAGACTCGTTTCATGGAAAACTCCTTAAAAAAACACAAAAAGAGAAGACGTCCCATGGGACGAGCTTCTCTTTTCTCGCGGTACCACCCAATTTAACCGGTGCATCAGTCAGTATACGGATAATAAAAAACGCCCTCCATCCTCAAAGGGACGAGAGCACCCGCGATACCACCCAAATTGCCTTCCGGCCATCTTTAGTCTCCTGTAACGGGCAGATCCCGAAAGATTCTTCATCTTTATCTCCGAAGTGGAAAGTCCTTGTCCCATTGGCAGCTCACACCGACCGCTGTCTCTCTGAAAAAGATTCAAGCACCCTTCTTCATCATCGCTTGTTTCGTATGATTGGATTATAGACGGAAGAGGGGCAGGTTGTCAAGAGGGAAATATGGGATTCGGAGTCAGCCCCTGGGGCGTGCTGGCCTTTGATTCCGTTTGAAAGCTCGACCCGAATGAGGAATTAGGAATGAGGAATTAGGAATGAAGGTGGCGGCTTCGCCGCAAATATATATGGGGCGATGCCCGAAAGTCGTATTCAAGTCACCAGTCACTCGAGGCCCCTAATCCTAGCTACTCATCCCTGCTTTCAAACTTAACCCTTGATTGCGTGCGAAAACTCTGCTCTCGAGTGAGGAGTGTTGGCACGGCGCATCACACCATGGAGAGGACGCGGAATTGATCAGTGATGAGAACAGGTGGCTTCTTCGTAGGTGGGTACCCTGCCAAACCTGTTCTCCTGCTATCGAATGAACGCATACCATTCCCCATTTTCCATGTCTACTTGATATTCGATATTTCATCCTAGAACGCTATAATGGAAGAAAAGAGCTTGGAGACATCGCCCGCTTTTATAGGGCGGCGAAGCCGCTGCCTTCATTTCTCATGTATAAGGAGCCAAACCATGGATTTCAGTATCAAATACTTCAAAGACTACATTTCCTTTCATGTAGATGACAGCCATCCGGTGAAAGAACTCCTCCCTCATTCTTGCGAAGAGGCAGATATCGAAGAAGAGGAAATCCGCCGGGCACTTGCTCATCCGATTTCCTCGGCGCGCCTCGCTGAGATCGTGAAGGCGGGGGAAAAGGTCGTTATCATCACGAGCGACGTTACGCGCCCCGTGCCTTCCTGGCTTCTGATCCCCTGTGTCCTGCAAGAGCTGGAAGCTGCGGGCGTCCGCGAGGAAGATATCACCGTCGTCTTTGCACTGGGTTCCCATCGCCATCTGACAGAAGAGGAGCGAGAGCGCCTCTTCGGTGAATGGGCGTATCACAAAGTGAAATGCATCGACAGCGATCCGGAAGACTGCGTGCATCTGGGCACCTGCAGGAATGGGACCTCCGTCGATATCTTCCGCACGGTTGCCGAAGCCGACCGCCGCATCCTTCTCGGCAATGTCGAGTACCACTACTTCGCAGGTTATTCCGGTGGCATGAAAGCCATCATGCCGGGCTGCGCTTCGCTTGCCTCGATCCAGTCGAATCACAGAAATATGATCCGCCCCGGTGCGTATGCGGGGCATCTCGATGGAAATCCTGTGCGCGAGGACATCGAAGAAACGGCAGCGTACTGCCCTGCCGATTTCATCGTGAATGTAGTCTTGGACGATCATAAGAAGATCGCCTATGCCGCAGCCGGAGATCCCGTCGCAGCGCATCGTGACGCCTGCCGTTTCTTGGATGGCCTCTACAGAGTGGATATCAAGAAACCGGCTGACGTCGTCATCGTTTCTACTGGCGGCTATCCGAAGGATATCAATCTCTATCAGGCACAGAAATCCATCGATAATGCGAAGCACGCTGTGAAAGAGGGTGGTATCATGATCGTTGCCGCATCCTGCCACGAAGGCTACGGCAGCGCGCCCTTCACCCGCTGGATCGAGAGCTATTCGACACCGGAAGAACGCATCGCGGCCATTCACGAGCACTTCGAGCTCGGCGGTCACAAATCGGCGGCGCTCGGTCTTGTGCAGCAGAAATGTACCATCTATCTTGTGACCGATATGGACGATGCCCTTGTCAGGAAAGCGAATATGGTGCCTTTCCATGACCTCCAGCAGGCTGTCGACCAGGCGCTGAAAAAGAGAGGAGCGAAGGCGAGCGTTTACGTCATTCCTGTCGGTGGATCGACACTGCCGATGATTACTGTCGATGATTCAGAGAATGAGAAATAGAAGCGCGGTGCATCATAAAAGAGAGGCGCTGCGGGTTTTATACCAATAAAAAACGATCCATGGAGTCATGCGATGGATCGTTTTTTTATTGGTGGAGTAGCCCCATTAAAATCCGAACTCAACGCAGACGATCTCTTCAAGCGAGATCGTCTGCGTCCCATGTTGATAGTTGTAGGTCAAGACCAGTTTATCATCGAACACATACACAGCGTTTACGAATGTATCAATCAGGCGTTTCTGAAAATCACGGTTTGCTGGATCGCCATGACGGAACTGCTCAAACCATGCCGTCATCTGTTCGCGGGTCAGCTTTGGCTTTTGCAGTTCGGCGGTCTGGATATTCGCAAGGATTTCTTCTTTCCGTGCTTCCAGCTCATCAAGCCGCTGTTTAGTGGACGGCGGGCGTGAAAATGCCCGGCTCGATTGCTTTCAGAATGTTTCCAATGGAGGACTCGGTTTCCGCAAGCTGTGAGTGAAGCGCAGGGGTTGTTATGTCTTCCTGCTCCTGCATAACAAGAATTGCATCGATGAGCCTGTTAATCTTCTCTTCATCCATGACGCGCTGCATGGTCAAGCGGACGACAACACGTTCAATCCAGTCCTTGCGGACCGCTTTCTTATCGCAGTCCTTCTTCATCACCCTCGTTGCCTTCGCCGCTTTCCAACGCAAGCTCTGCCAGTTCACGCAGCTTGTTTTGTAGAAGCGTCTTGTCGGGAAGACAAAGCCGATAATCTGCAACAAGTGTGGGCGACATACTGCGGCTTAAAGCATATTCGACAACCGCGTCATCCTTGCTGGCGCAAAGAATAACGCCTACACTTGGATTTTCATTTGGCTTCTTCACATCGCGGTCAAGTGCTTCGAGATAAAAATTGATCTGCCCGATGTGTTCCGGCTTGAATTTTCCGATTTTCAGTTCAATCGGGACAAGGCAGGAAAGCGCACGGTTATAAAACAGCAAGTCGATGAAGAAATCTGTATTGCCGACCTGAACACGGTACTCCTCACCGATAAAGGTAAAGTCCCGACCAAATTCAAGTATAAACTGCTTCAGATTTTCGATGATTGATTTACGGAGATTCTTTTCAGAAAATTGCTCCGGCAAGTCCAGAAACTCAAGCACATAGGTATCGAGGATGCTTTCACGCACATCATGCGAAACGGATTCAGGCATCGGCTTCTTGGCAGAAATCATTGAACGCTCATAGTACGATGTGCCGATCTGACGCTCCAACTCGCGTTTGGAATAATGTTCCTTCGCACAGAGCGCCATGTAAAAATGCCGTTCATCTGCCGTCTTGGAGCCAGACATAATAAGCAGATGGTTTGTCCAGCTGATTTGTGTCACCAGTGGTGTCACAAATTCATCGTCCTTGTAAGTCTCGTAGAATTGCTTCATACGATAGAGACCGCGACGATTGAAACCTTTGATGTTGGGGTTCTCTTGCGCAATGTATGAGGCAACTTCGTCAATGATCTTATCGCCAAAGCTTGATGCAGAACAAAGCTCTGACAAATACGCACCGACGCTCCAATACATCTGAATAAGCTCTGCATTGACCGCTTTCATGGCGCGGCTGCGGGCATTATCGATGATATGGATGACCTTGTCAAACTGTCCCGGATTATGGGTTAATTCATTGCTCATATCTTCGCCTCCTCAAGCATTTTCAGCATTGCTTCTTTCAGCTTTTCATTCATCGGTGATTCCGGATCGAAGCACATCTCAATAAACTTCCTCAGTTCAGGATTATTTGCGTCAACCGGAGGTTTTACCTCATACAACTTGCCATGCGGATCATCACAGCGGGCAAAGATATAGTCCATTGAAACGTCAAAATAATCCGCATATTTGTGCAAAAGCTCAACGGTCGGCGTTGCCTGACCGTTTTCTGCCGGTTAAATCGTTAAAGAAGTCAACAACGAAATAGTATATATCATCACTGTCTGATCTGAAGTTCATTAAATATAATAATGCTTTTGTTTCAGTTTCCGCGCCGGACTTCCGCAATTTTTCTGATGACTTTACAGTATATGACATAATTTATTTCACCTTCTTCTTAGATTTGCGGCTTGTCCAACACATACATCAGCTGGCTTGCCAGCATAATTTGCTCTATAGCCTCACGTTTTTCATATTGAAGATTAGCATGAGCCGCAGGGTTGCGATAGGCTGCCATGATTCCTTCAAACAGAGAGTGGATTCCGCGTCGGTAGTTCCTGCCACTGGTGGTAGTTGTGTCACAGAATTTGAAAGCACCGTTCTCGCTCATAAGTGCGCCAATCACATCACCAATCTTCGCGGGAACTGCTACGCCGGTTTTTAACTCCAAAAACTTTTCACGCAGACGAGATTCTACTTCTTTGACCGCCTTTTCTGCTGCGGTTGAGTAGTGACCATCTGCATATAACTCATGGGAGACATTCGCAATTCGCGGGTGAATATCGGACCAGAACTGGACAACAACGGGTTCTGCTTCGATATGGCGAACAATTACTACCAACTCGCCAAATGCCGCAGGATTCAGGAAAATAGCACCCATCTCGTTTTGCTGAAAGAGTATATTTGCAACACAGGGGAGCGTAGTGGCATAAAAAGGATAGTCCGCTTGTATTCCTCTCGTAATTGCATTGATCCATTGGTGGACGCGCTGAATTTCCTGAGGTGTGTGGAGAAACTGTATCTGCAAGTTTGCGCTTGTAAAGTCTATCCACTTTCGCAGCTCATACAGTTCGTTTTCATACGGCAGTTTCAAAACATGCACCTCCCTTACAGCGCCTTAACCGTGTCGATAAACTGGCTCATGCTCATCGCACCAGGCAAGAGGTTTTCCTCATTCTCAAATACCATGTAATAGCGGAAATCCTTGCCCACTACTGTGCGCCACGCTTGACCGAGTGCGATTTTCTCCCTGCTATCATCATTTTTCAGGTGGTCGCCCTTGGTTTCCGCGCAGATGAGCTTGCCGCTTTTGGTCA
Source organism: Dialister sp. (assembly GCA_022722495.1). GTDB lineage: Bacteria > Bacillota > Negativicutes > Veillonellales > Dialisteraceae > Dialister. The sequence goes on from JAIJLI010000015.1 coordinate 12,867, forward strand.
TAATCAGAATATCGGGATAATGCTTGATAAAGCCATTGATTGCAAAATCCTGCTTTGCAATATTCCTGTGCCACCAGCGGACATTCGGCAGGGCGGTCAATTCCACAACCAGCTTCTGTTCCAGCTTGTTCATATCACCATCCTCTGCTGCATACAGAGAACGGGCATGTATGTCGGTATATGTGGCAGGATGGATAGAGGGACGCAGACGGAAATAGGGCGTGCAGACAATATGCTCCGTTTCCAGCCACTTTTCAAAGGTTTCCCGATAGTGGGCTTCCAGCAGCGTTTCGATCTTGTCACGGATCTTCGCCGCATATCCCAGCGGGGCTTTCTCCATGGCGGCAAGCTGCGCCTTGTCCATATCGTCCACGATGCGGTTTATGTAGGCTTTCAGTTCGGCGGCGTCCACCATGTTCAGCTTGTTAAGCTGATTAAACATCATTTCCTTGCATTGACGTACCCGGCTCTCCGGTGGCGGATTGTTGAACTACTCCTTGAAGTACCGCTGCTCGGCGCTCTCCATCTTGAACACCTTCGGCAAACCGTCGTTCTGCTCCCGCACGTCGATTTCGCGGATTTCATCGTCTGCGGCTTCAAAGTCAATATCGTATGCCTTGCCCTTGAGGGTAAAGCCCTATGCCAGCATTTCCTTGTCCAGCACCAGATTATTGCTGCTTTGGTAAATGGCATTAGATGCGTTCTGCATAGATGTTTCGATGGAATCAGAAATCATCGCTCATGTGATCAAATTTTCTTTGCAACTCATATAATCCAAGAAAATAATCTCTATAACATTGGGATACATTTTTAGCAGCTATTTTATCGTCTGTATATGGGATTTCAATCAAGCGATAGCGATTCCCTAGGTCCTCTCGATTAGTTTGCATAAAAATGACACGCTGCCATTGATTCTGAACGTCACGCAGTCGCATTGCCCAAAACAAATAAAATGGATCGATTGGTGCATTTGGTGATACTGAGAACAATAAAATTTCTTTTGTCAAAACCATTCTTTCTTGTCCGGGTAAAATCATGCAAGGTTCGCCAATATTCTTAGATGCGCGTGATGGAGTGGCTATCTCCCATGCTGAAATGCCACTTGACTCACCGTGCCAGAATTCTCTTGCAACAGCCTCTGGAACCATATTTGTACTATTAGGATTAACTCTTCCGGCTCGAAGGTCAACTACCTTGATGTATGGTATATCTCCTATCCTTATATCCGAAGAGGGACTTCCGTGTCCTCCGCGAACTGAAATTATACCGTCATCGATTAAGTCTCCAAGAGAACACATTCTAAATCCTGGTAGACTTTTCTTAATCTTTTCCTCTAAAACGGATTCTGATTTATTTCCGGAAAATGTAGGAACTGCAATGTAAGATTTCGACATTGTTTCGGATTTGATATAGCCGGATGTAAAGGTACTTTCTCCTCTCATTAAGGCTTGTACATCAATAATTGCTTTATTATCGATAACATCTGTCCGACTACCATTCTCGTCAACAACAAACAGATCTAATCCGTCCTTGTTTAAGCCAATTGTGGGAGCGTTAGAAACCCAGACATATCCATCTTTAAACCATGTTGGCGTATCAGCTTTTTCGCCTTTTCCAATTTTCTCAAAAACATAGAAATTGGTCTTTGCTCGACAGAACCCCTGAAAAGCTTCCATAGGAACGTTAAGCGCTCCACGGAGAATAAAGTGTGTATCCATCCATTCTCTAAATCATCGATATGATTTTGAGAAAAAATACGTTTCAGGAAGAACAATACCTAACCGCCCTCCATTTTGGAGGATTTTCCATGCGCGTTCAACAAATGCTATACCTAGCTCCGTTGTCGGAGCATAAGTATCTGACATTAGACCGCCTTTAGTGTGTTTGCATATTTCAAGATGAGAACTTCTAGCATCAGCTGCATTGATAACTAGATCTTTCCCAAACGGTGGATTTGTCAAAACCGCAGTATATCTTTCTTCTCCTAGTACGGATTGAATCCCCTTTGTGTCACCCTTCCATTTGCTTTCTCTGAGAGAATCACCGTGATGTGCATTTGTTGATCCATCACCCATGCCAACCATTAAAGCTCGAGTTAACTTGATGTTAGTTTTGTCGCGATCAACACCGAATAAGTTGTAATGAGCCCATTGTGTAGAGGCTTTTTCGCTAATGCCAGTAGAAATAATTCTCATTAAAGCAGCTGACAAAAAACCACCTGTGCCACAGGCTGGATCGATAACTATATCTTTGTGCGTTATGCACATCAATTCAGTTCCTGCCTCTATAACACGGAGGGGCGTGTAGTATTGTCCATCTCCAAGCTTGAGTGTTGCATCTCTAAAAACCTGAAACGCCATCGACAACGCCGTGGGGGCCATTTCGCCAATGTTCATTCCCTGCAATCTTAGAACGATTTCCTGTATAGTATCGGAATCAAGTACAATACTATCTGGTTCGCCAGTAGCAAATAGGACGGGATGTCTTCTTTTATAATCTGCAAACGCATCATTAACAGACTTATGCGTTTGAGCAGGAGAATCACTTAATTGAAACAACAGCGATTCATTTTTATCCCATTGACCATCATGGTCAGATTCTAACTTGATCAGCAGAATGTTGGACATTTGATTCAGCTGATCTTCTCGACGGGTAGAACGAGTATCACGAGAAGTGATTACACCAAGCAAAGAGGAAAATGTACTTTTTAGCTCTCGCGTGGAAGGAATTTGCAAATCAGAATATGTGATTCTCTTATCACCGGCTAAAATAAAATTATCGGAAGGTTTTGGTAATCCTAAACCTTCCACAACCTTGAAGTCTCCCGCAGAAGGAAGTTTATAAACACGAACAAATTCTGTTCCGTTTGTCCAAATTCCAAGCCTCGCGTGAGGTTCAAGTCCTAAGTAAATCTTCAGTTGGCTAATGCCCTCATTCTTGTTAGGTTCTTTACATTCGATAATTGCCACAATGTGTTCGTAGTCATTTACAAACTCAACATCATCAAATAAGGCAATATCCACAGGATATCCTTTAAAACTCCTTTTTGATTCACGATTAGTCGCCTCAGAGGGAGTTTTAGGAACATGCCATTCGGTATCATCAGAATTAGGCGAAGGACAAATAATCTGTTCTCGTTCCCATCCTAGCAAAAGAAGTCTTTCTAACACTGGCAGTCGCGTTAGGTGATGCTCTTTGAATGATTTAGATTCGTAAGTCATATTTGTATCTCCACATAAAGTTCAGTAATGTTGCTCAGCGATTGATAGGCTTCACTTTTAGATGTATAGGCACTATTATGAAATATTGCCGTTGTTCCCGCTGTGCTGCCCGTTTTCACCAAAGCTGTACTTGCGCTTCAACACCCGAAATGGCACGTCCTGATGGTGATTGATCACCTTGCTTTTTCCAATCCATTCAAGTGTTGGCATGGGTATCCTCCTGTTTTGCGGCCTGTTTTAGCATAGCATTTCCGAGAGGAGCGGGTTTGCCAGCCATATTCGTCATGAACTCAGCCATCGCCAACTGGCCCTGCTCAAATTTGGCAGTTTTCTCCATGCGCTGAACGAGTCCGTCTGGGAGATAGGGGTTTTGTATTGTTTCCCAAGTAATCTTCTTCTCATAGCCCAAAGCCTCAGCCATAGCTTCGAGTAGCTTACACTGCGCTGTGGTTATCTCCTGTGTAGAGTAATTCGGTTTGTATTTAGAAAATAAATCTGCCCAGCATTTACGAACTGATTCATCATCCACGAAAATAATGTCAATCGTGTTTAGCGCATTTACGGTATCTTGATGTGCCCAGCCGGTTGCCCGGTGGGTCATTAGACATTGAAATATCGTCATCTTATCCTTGCGTTTCTGATTGCGGCCTTGTAGCTTTTGACCGACAAATACAGCGGCAATAGGAACTGTGATAATCGCAGCAACATTGATAATAGCCATAATTATTTCAAAAGTTGACATTGCGCAATCCTCCGTATATGTAGATTTTTATATTGGGCAAAGATCTATCCTGTCTCGGAAGGACTAAATTTTTTGCCCAACGCTGTCATCGTTTGTCGAATCGACGATTTGGGTAGAGTCGTAACCAAGGGGTCAGTGCGCCCATTCGCACCCGCGAGGTGGAATAGCCCCCATTATTTCGAGTTAGAGTCGCTGATATGATGCGGCTCATTTTTCATTTTCGGCAGGCTTTTTGATATACTTGCCGTTCTTGATTCTCGCGTCCGCCGGCTTTTCTGCGTCCTCCGGAATTCCCCAGACTGTGCCAATGCGGATCGCACCGGGGACGCGCCCCTCGCCACACAAAATCTGAATACGGCGAGTGGAGATACCCCAACGTTCGGCGGTTTGCGTGATAGATAAATATTTCATGGGCGGTACTCCTGTTGCAGTTCAGTTCTACTTCTGCTTATAAAATCACAGTATGATTATAATCGTCAAAGCGAATAAAAGCAAGGGCTTTCTGAAAAGTTCAGGAAGTATTTTCAATTTAGACATGAAAGGGGTGTGGGGCTTCCCCAACAACAAAATGAGCAGTTCGGGCGCAAGGCAGAACCGCTCATTTTTCCGGTGTGTACGGACACCGGATGTGCTTGCTACTCTCCCAAATCTCATATCCGCAGATACACCGCGCTCCCGCTTTTGCAAAAGCAGGGGCGCATATTTTTGAAAATTTCTCATTTCGGTACCTGCGTTTCGACGAAAAAAGTCCGTTGTAAAGTGAAGAGCAACCAAGCGGCAATTCCTTCGTTCTCAAAATTTTATTTTCGCCACTACCAAGTTTTTGAGAAAAAATGTTCGTTGTATTGTGAAAGGAGTGTTTTATCATGCCGAACCGCACGCGACCCATTCGCAAGGAAATTTGCCTGAATGAGCGGAAATTGAGCATAGTTCGCCACAAGATGAATAAACTCGGCACTCGCAACTTCGGCGAGTATGTCCGAAAAATGCTAATTGACGGGTACATCATCAAGGTGGATTACACCGAGCAGAAAAAGTTAGCTGCCGCTGTCAGCTGTGCCGCCACGAACATCAACCAGATTTGCCGCCGCATCAACAACACCGGGCACGTTTACGATGCCGATGTTGCCGAGCTGAAAGAATGGATGGCTGACGTATGGGTGCTGCTGAAAGTGCAGCAGAGGGAGGAGCTTTGACCACAACGGGGGGTTCCGTGTGTGTGTTTTCCGTCACCAGTCTTCCGGACGATGGATAAACTGACGCTCCGGAGCGTTCCACCTAGATTTCAGGACGACGGTTTCCGTGACGCTTATCGGGGCTGGATTTCATCCTCTAACTAATAAGAAATAAATCAAGATACAAGAGAATCAATCTATCAATCAACACAAAAATGGATGGATTGATGGATGGTACAGGAGGTCAGATGAAAACTTTTTGCAAGGCTCACGACGCAGAGCCCGGCGGCATCCTATGTACCGCGCCCAAGGTTTCTGCTCCAAGACGAAGCCCTGCGGGACATCAGCAACGACGCAAAGGTGCTCTATGCGCTGCTGCTGGACAGAGCCAGCATTTCCTGGCAGAACGGCTACGTCGAGCCGAACGGAACGATCCGGCTGTACTTCACCTTGGAGCAGGCACAGACAAAGCTCCACCGCAGCCGCTAGAGCGCCATGCGAATCTTCCGGGAATTGGAGTACAGCGATTTGATCGTTCGGCGCAAGCAGGGCCTGGGCAAGCCCGCCCTCATCACGCTGAACTACCCGGTGGACGCAAAACTCATTCAGCCGAAAGAGGATGGTGCAAAACCGTCCGGCTAAAGGTCGAAAACAAAGATTTTTTTGCTCTGCAAGTAGCGCAAATCACAGAGGAATGTCTTTTCCCATAACAACTCAGCAAAGCGTGTCTATGCGCCTACAGAAGTGATAAAGGGGGGACCATGTGAACGCAGAAAAAACGAATATCCCAAACAGCGTGGATGCAACCGAAATTCCGGAATACGTCTTTGAATCGCTGGAACGGAGTCTGCTTCCGGTAATTCAGAAGTACTACGAAAGTGAAGACGGTAAAAAGGTATTTGCCGAATGGAAAGCAAAGAAAGAGAATAGGGACTGTGCATCTACATAAAGAAGCCGGGAGGATTGCAATAATCGGCAGTCCTCCCGGCTTTTCCAGTACCAGTCTTCAATTTCTTCCATTAAAACAACAAATCCGAACCCATGACCAATCGGCAAAAGGTTCGGATTATATTGTTTTGGTGGAGCATAGGGGGATCGAACCCCTGACCTCAAGATTGCGAACCTTGCGCTCTCCCAGCTGAGCTAATGCCCCATGTGTTTACGTATTATACCCCTTTAGGGGGTGAGATGCAATAGATTTTTTAAGGGCAGGGAGAATGACAAATGAGGGAAAAGGGAAATGGCAATAAAAAATCCCACGGCGCGGAGCACGTGGAACTTTTCATTATGGTGGGCGATAACAGGATCGAACTGGTTCCGCAGCGAACACATTTTGAAGGAGCAAAGCGACGCACAAAATGTAGTGAGTCGCGTATGCAGGAGGTTATATGACCGTAGAGAAAAAAGGAAAAAGGCAAGAAAAAAGCACCACGGAGCGGATCACGTGATGCTTTCTTTTGGTGGGCGATAACAGGATCGAACTGGTTCCGCAGCGAACATCATTTGAAGGAGCAAAGCGACGCGCAAATGATCGTGAGCGCGTATGCAGGAGGTTAAATGATAAATAAGGTGGGAGGAAAATGGCAATAAAAAATTCCACGGAGCGGAGCACGTGGAACTTTTCATTATGGTGGGCGATAACAGGATCGAACTGCTGACATTCTGCTTGTAAGGCAGACGCTCTCCCAGCTGAGCTAATCGCCCAT
>JAIJLI010000278.1 GCA_022722495.1 Dialister sp.
CACCAGTCCCTAGTCACTCGAGACGCCTAATCCCTAGCCACTAATCCCTAGCCACTAGTCTCTAGTTACTTCTTCCCCAAAAACTTTGTGATGGTTTTCACGACAAGGTTTGGCGCAAGCGGCTTGGACAGGTGTTCATTCATCCCCGCTTCCCGAGTGCGAATTTTATCATCTGTGAAAGCATTCGCCGTCATGGCAATGATAGGGATCGTCTTCGCATCCTTGCGGGGAAGAGCCCGGATCTCTTTGGCGGCCTCGCAGCCATCCATGACCGGCATCATGACATCCATCAGGATCACATCGAAGGCACCTTCGGGTGCATTTGCAAAAGTTTCGACAGCCTCTTTTCCGTTCCATGCTTTCGTGACGACAGCGCCCTTTTCTGCGACAATAAATTCCGAGATCTCCATATTGAGCTCATTGTCTTCGACAAGAAGAATGTGAACTCCCTCGAGCGATGCCTTGGCTTCTTCGGTCGTTTTCTCGGCTTTGCCGGCTGACTTGTCGATCAGGAAGGGGAGCTTCACCGTGAACGTCGTCCCTTCGCCCTTTTGGCTGGTAAAGGAAATGCTCCCGCCCATGGTTTCCGTGAGTTTCTTTGCGATCGGCATGCCAAGTCCCGTACCGTTGTAGGCCGTCTTGACACTTTCGTCTTCGCGTGTGAAGGGTTCAAAGATGCGTTTCTGGTACTCCTCACTCATACCGATCCCAGTATCCTCACAAATAAACGTATAGAAAGCGCGGCCATCCTCACTTTCGTCTTCCCGGAGGCTGAGTATGATTTTCCCATGATTCTTATTGTACTTCACCGCATTCCCCATGATATTCATCAAGAGGCGCTTCAGATGGCTCGGACTGCCTATCACATCCCAGTGTATAACTGAAAGATCCCTCTTGATGACTTCGATATCTTTTTCCTGTGCCAGCTTTTCGATGACAGTAAGTACTTCATTCAAAAGCTCCTGCAGATGGAAGGGCTTCTCTTCGAGAAGGACTTCACCGGACTCCAGTTTCCCCATATCAAGCACTTCATTGATGAGCTCTAAGAGCAGGTTGGACGACTTGCTGATTTTCTCATGACATTCGTCCCGCTTTTTTAGATCATCGCGATAGCGCTTTGCTACCGCCAGCATGCCAATGATGCCGTTGAGCGGTGTACGGATATCGTGGCTCATGCGTTGGAGAAATTCTGTCTTCGCGACATTAGCAGCATCTGCGCGGCGCGCCTCTTCCTGAAGGCTCTTGCGATATGCTTCTTCCTTTTCCTTCTCCTCTTTCTGGCGTAGCATCTGTGCTCGGTAGTAATACATAAAGAAGCCTGACAAAGTAAGGAGATACAGAACGAAAGCAATCCCCAGATTCTTCGGGAGTGCAGCAAAAACTTTGCTATCCGGCAGGTATACATAGATATAGTGGTCTCGCTGGTGAAGCATGATGCCATAGGCCTGCTCTGCACTGATATTTACGAGGTGCCTGCTGCCCGCACTTTCTTTTAAAGCCTGCACCACGGGGAGATGCCTCGTCTCTTCTCCGATCAGATTTTTATTATTCGAAGCAATGACCTGTCCGTCATCCGCGACAATGATGGTGCCATCCGTCAGGGGATTGTACCCGGCAAGCAGACTTTGGATCATGAGCGTGTAAATTCTGGCATACTCGGCAGGTGTGTAGTGATACGCGACGATGATACCCGGCTTGTCCAGACGTCCTGAGGCAGCCATATCGACATAGGCCCCATCAGAGAGGCGAAGACGCTGCGAATAGATTTTCTCAGGATACCGCGCGCAGTCTTTCACGACATCTCTGGAGAGGACGTCTGCGAGCGCCTCTTCTGCAAAAGGCACCTTGGTGACAGATTCCTTTGTCTCTCCTTTTTCGTCAAGGAGCAGGATACCGGAAAGCCATAACCCACGGATATTCTGCTGCAGCAGCGCCTCCTCCGTACTGCGTTCTGTCTCTTTCTCCGCCTTGAGGTTTAGCCCTACCTGACGCACGCTTTCGATGAGCCGCAAAAGCGACTGGGACTCCAATGCTTCATTGTAGTGTGTGACACTTGAGCTCTGTACCTTCACATATTCCGCCGTTTCACAGAGACGCGCTTCCGCCGCCTTCTTCTCTTGATCGATGAAATAGAGAGAAGCACCGAGCATGACCAGCAGCCCGCCAAGGATCCCGACCGACCAGAAACGGATGCCTTTTTGGATGGACGCTTTATCAGTAAGCAAGCTTCTCCACCTCCAGATACTGTTTCGGATTTTCTAAATACTTTCCGATGATCTTCTCAGAAGTCCCATCCTGCCTCATCTCGCGAAGGGTCTTATCAAGCTCCTGGCAAAGGCCGCGGCGGTCCTCTTTATCGAAAGCCACGCCGATCCCGACCGTCATGAGCGGCTCAGGAAGGATGCGATACTCCATATCATAGTCCTTCATATACTGAAGGATGCCTGTCTCATGCGCTCCGACGGCATCCGCATAGCCTTTGCCGAGGAGGGTGTAAATCAGCGCGCTATCCCCCATGCTGAGAAGATTCTCCAGCTTAGGGATTCGCGGATCATTCCTTCGAAGAAAGATGCCTTCCGGCTTCGTGGTCGACTGTACCGCCAGTGTTTTCCCTGCAAGATCCTGCAGATGGTAAATGTTACTCTCTGGATTCACTGCGACCACCTGACGGCTCACCATGTACGGACCCGCCCACTGGTAGTCATCCAGACGTCCTTCCATGGAAAAGCAACCCATGATGCAGTCCAGCTCTCCGCTCTTCAAAAGGTCTTTCTTCTTCTCCCAGTCGATGTTATGCACTTCGACTTGATACCCCATGCGGCCGAAAGCCTCTGTCGCAAGATCCACATCGATCCCCGTCGGCACACCGTCTTCATCAAAATAATTGAAAGGCGGATAGCGGTCACTCCCCAGCTTAATGACCGGACGCTCATCCTTCCGAGGCGTCCCCTGATGCATACCGCAGCCTGCAAGAAAGAGGCCCGTGAGACAGATCCCAAGGATGATCCCCATGGTACCCTTATGACGCATGATAATCCCCCCTTAAAGAACGTTAATTTTTTATGATTGTATCAAATCGGTAAATAAAAATGCAATAGAGCAACCGAAGAAATGTAATGATCCAAGTGTATCATCAAGAAAAACGCATCAGCCGCTTCTATGCGTTCAGCATCTCCAATGAGATCAGAATTTTTTCAGCTGAGAAGCCCGCAAAGCTTTTGAAGCTATGAGCACACCAAAAACGGTTCGCTTTCGCAAACCGTTGACAGGGTTTCCCGTATTCTATTTCCCCAGTTCTCCCCTTCTGACACGCCCGAGGTAAACTTTCACACCGAGAGAAAGTTGGATCAGACCGGCGATGGCGTAGACTTCCCAGATACCTGCTATCATGGAGATCGCGGAGGAGACGAGCGGTCCTACCATATTGCCAAACTGCTGTGCCGTATTGAAAAGGCCGAAGACGCGGCCGCGGAAATCATCCGGCGTGTACATGACCATCGCCGCATTGAGCGAAGGATTCACACCGATCACAAAGCACCCGACGAGGAACTGACAAAGGCCGAAGCCCACGACCGTGTCCGGTATGGACTGCGCCATCGTCAGGCATCCCGCAGCAAGCAGCGTGAGACAGATGGCG
>JAIJLI010000016.1 GCA_022722495.1 Dialister sp.
AAATCAGCGCATTTACAGTCTTGCAATATATTAATTATGTAAACAACAGACCGATTGGCAGGGTTAAGTATGCGCTAAATTAATTCCGCCAACGGGTAATATCCATATTCTTTGATTTTAATCATTAATATCTAACCACAGCCACTTTCAAGCCTCGCTTGGTAGCGGTATCTATCATGTTCGTTGTGCCCCGGCTCTTACCATCCCAGAAGGCGATGAGAGCATCGGCACCAGAGGCATGACCACTGATGATTACAACATCTTCCTTCTTTTCGTCTTGAAGGAAATAATCACACTTCGCTTTCAACAACTCATAGTTATCGAAATCTCTGCATCCTGCAATGATGATTCTGTATTTAGAGATTAAATTATGATTAATCTGTTAGTTGCATCTACTTCTTCTATAAACATTATATTGTTTGTTTATAAGTTATACTTGAAGTTAAAGGCTCTCGTTTGTATCAAAGCCTTCCTTGCATAAACTATCCACCGAAAATCCAAGTTTGACACCTATTACATAATAAGGCATCAGCTACAACTATTCATCTTTAAAGAAGAATGCTATTTCCTTTCATTCCAATAACAAAGTCCCTACAAAGGTATAAAAAACGAGAGTAACCGCCAAACTATTAGCTAATATTTTTGACTTTTTACACTTTCAAGATGATTAGAAGTTATCAAAAGAAAGAAACAACTAATAGAATACCAAATGTATCTGTATAATTTTAATCCTTGTTGTAATGGACGATGGTCTAGTACCGAAGATCCGGCAGAATATGCCCGAGTTAAGCTGCTGTATTAATCCTTGTTGTAATGGAAGATGGTCTCGTACTTAATCATGCTAAGAAAATAGCTAAAGCTCGTTTGTCTTAATCCTTGTTGTAGTGGAAGATGGTCTCGTACGTCTTGTGATTTAGATTATATAATGGATCACTTAGAAGGGTCTTAATCCTTGTTGTAGTGGAAAATGGCCTCGTACGAATGACAAAGGAAATTATAGAAAAAGTTACGCAGAAGTCTTAATCCTTGTTGTAGTGGAAGATGGTCTAGTACTTTATTTTAAAGAGAAACTTGTATAAAGTAAGTAAAGTCTTAATCCTTATTGTAGTTGACAATGGTCTCGTACATGACAAAGTTATCGTGGTCAAATATGCTATTTGGAGGTCTTAATCCTTATTGTAGTGGACAATGGTCTAGTACGATTGCATCGTTCTTGTATCCATTAGAAGAAGCAGGGTCTTAATCCTTATTGTAGTGGACAATGGTCTAGTACAGGTAATCGTTGAGAGTAAGAAGTATCCTGTCAGTGTCTTAATCCTTATTGTAGTGGACAATGGTCTAGTACAGAAGACTTTGAATTAATCCCACAAAAATTTATCAAGTCTTAATCCTTATTGTAGTGGACAATGGTCTAGTACGTATGCTGTTTGGAGGGATAGTTGGCAATGGTGGGGTCTTAATCCTTATTGTAGTGGACAATGGTCTAGTACGATTTTAAAGCAAGTGCAACAGAGTTGAAAAAGCAGTGTCTTAATCCTTATTGTAGTGGACAATGGTCTAGTACTGACTAAGATTAAAGTTGGTCGTTGTGGTAGAAAGTGTCTTAATCCTTATTGTAGTGGACAATGGTCTAGTACTCGACCTTATATGACATTACTGATTATCAATAAGTTAAAGAACTTTACTAAAGAAATATTCACTTTCCTTAACTGGAATTTAACCATTTCTTAGCGGGTGCAAAGGTACGACTTTTTTTCGAGATATGCAAGCCAATTATTCTTAAATATTTGAGCAAATAATCCCTTAATATTAACAGCTCTTCACCAAAGGCATTCAAACCAATCCCCCAAAAAACTAAAGCACCATTGTAAACAGCCCCTAAAGCCATCTAAAATGGTGCTTCCAAATACTATATCTCAGACAAAACCTCCTCAATACCATCCAACAACTCCTTTATCTTTTCTATTACCTTTTTGGCAGAAAAAGGATTTTTCTTGAATCCTGCATGGTTGTAGTCATTGCGCAATTCAACAATCTTCTGTAAGATGGTCACAAAGGCCTTATTTCCCCAAACGCTATCATCTGCCAAAATCTTCTCAACAAGTTCCTTGTTCGGCTTTTTTTCTTCAGTATCCTTATTCTGTGTCTTAATCGATATGCAACCAAATATAGCATCACGATTAGCCATTTTTCGATAATCAAGTTGATAATGACAGCACAAGAAAGTACCCAAACCTTCTTCCAACATGGTGGTAGCCTGCTGATAAAGCTTATTGGCACAACACCATTTGGCAGCCTTGATACAGTTCAGCACATTCTCCTTGGCATCAAAATCATTCAAGGACTGCTTGATTTTCTCAAAGATAGGCCTAAGCTGAACAATCGTCACTTTCTGTATTTCACTAGCTGTGCACTTTAGTTTTCTCACATTCTTACTGCCCACAATAGCATACCCGCGACAGGTGGTGCGTTCCTCAACCATCTCCTTCAACTTCGTGACAAAGGAACGTAACTTTTCCGCATCCTTCGTACGGGTTTCTGTATTTCTCAAGATAGGCAGGAGTGAAGATTCTGATAACTCAAAAAGCTTCTCAACCTGACCATAACGCAAATAATCCGAGGCAGCCAACGTCCAGTCCTGCAGAACAGAAAGTGGCAGCAAATCCATGATAGGCGCGATATTGCTCTCCTTGTCACGTGCTTCGTAATTGCCATAAAAGATAGCCTTCACCTTTACATTCTTGAGCAACTTGGCATAGTTGACAAGCACCACCAGCAGCATAGGAAGATAACGAAAACTGTTGGTGATGTCAAGATACAGTTCATCACCCTCCTGAAGCTTATCAAAGATAACCTCAAATATCTCCCACATCTGATCACTATCCTTGCCATCCGGAATAGCTATATCCTGATAAGAGAGATTCATATCCAGCAATATCTTCTCCAATCCCTGATACGCAACCTCCTGCTGGAGTTTGGCACAGAAACGAGTCTCCAGATTCTTGTCCCAGTTGTTCTTTCTTGCCAAATCCGTCAGGAGCATAAGAACCAGGTCGTTTTCTCCTCCCCAGTTCTCCTGCTGCTGTAGATATTCGAGTAAACTCTTCTGTACAAAAAGAGTCTCACCTCCCGTAAAATCATCCTTTCTGTATCGGCAGGTCTCATAGAAAGCCACTCCCAATACAGATAAAAAAACTCTTCTACTCATAAAGCTTAATCCTGATAATTTTCAAGAGATTTCTTCAAATCATGAACAAGCTTATCTCTTAAACTCTTTGGCTCCATGACAGTAACCTTGCTTCCATATGACAAGATTTTGCTCCTCAACTCAAAGTTGTCATACACATATAAAGATACGTAAACATAATCCTTGTCTCCATCACTTTCAAAAAGCTCTTCCTGGGAGGTATGAATAGGCTTGCTCTCTATATATGGATACTCACCACGATCTATACGTAACTTCACTAAAATCGGTTCCGAACCATCCGGCTTGGTTACACCCACCACATTTTCAAAGTAAACAGAAAAATCAACATCACATTCCTTATAATGAATATGCTGGTTGGCCTCCATCTTGAGAATTCGGTCCAGAGCCAGGTTGTAGATTTTTCCCTCTACCTCGTCTCTGTGCCTGGTGGCAATGAGATACCATCGCTGGTTATACTGCTTGAGGAACTGAGGAAATACGGTCCACTCACTCTTACCTCTTCCAGGAACCTCATATCTAATGTCCATGGTCTGATGCTGTATGATAGCCTTGAGTAAAGGCTCCAGCAGATCATGAGGCTTCACTCTACCATGAGACTCCAGCAATACTTTCTCAAAAGAAATGACTGGGCGATTATCTTTATCATACCCCAGGAACTTGTTGATTTCATCAGTCATGGTGGTCAAGGAAGACTCCAAGCCCAATCCCAGGAAATCACCCAAAGCTTTCTTGATCTTATTTAAATTGCATAAAACCACTTGGTTGGCTGCAGAATTACCCTTAATAATAGAGGAGCCAATATTTTGATATACAAAACATTGACAACCGTCTCTTTTCTGATCTCTGTTAATTTTAAGACCATAATCAGAATCTATTTGTTCCAAGTAATAACGATACATACGCTCAGTGGTATCTGTATTTAACCGCTGATTACAATATTTACTGATTTCCTTTATTGTCATTGGACGATCATACTTGCGCAAACATTCATCAATGAGTTCCAAACGCTTCTGACACATTATATTACCCTTACCCATAATTTTAATTGTTAGTTAATATATTTTCCCCCCGTAATAAGCGATGTTCTTAAACTTTCAATAATCTTGCCCGAAGAGAAATTACTCTCTAGGGCATGAGCCACAACATTTCTGTTTTTGGTAATCTCGAAATATACTCCTCTCAACTCAAATGGTATGAACTCCTTGTCATTGCAAATAACATCCTTAATTTTCTGACGCTCATCCTTGTCAAAAGGGTCGTGATTTGCAAGCTGACAGGCATAGGAAAGAATGCTCTCCTGCAAGGAAATCAAGGCAGCCGTATAGTTCATGTGCTTAAACTGCCACTGGGCCAGCTGATATTGGAACCGTGCTGGATCCTGCTCGGTTCCCTTGAAATTATTGAGAAAATCCTTCACCACCGGCTTCACAATCATTTCAGGAAGCATCGAATCAAAATCCTTTTTCATCAAAGCTCTCAAAGACTGGGTCTCCTGAGAGATGGCATACAGATGGTTGAGATTCATCACATCCGAGAAATGCTTCAAACGATTGGTCACATCCATATCCTCCTGCTGAATGAGCCCTGCAATCTGATAGGCATTTCCATACTGCTTGAAAGCCATGGCTCCCACAATCCAGTCATTGAGTTTGAGGATTTTCTTCAAATCCACAATCGGAGCATAACCATACTCCTTGCTCATCTCTATCATACCATAATATATATGAGAGATTCTGATATTCTTGCTGCTGACATTCCTCAGATAAAGAAGCAGATTCATGATGGTAATAGGCAATGAGCGGAAAGAATGGGTAACATCCACGATGAGTTCATCTCCCGTAGAGAGCAACTGGTTCAGCTGCAGGATGATGTTGATATTCTCATTGATTTCCTCCTCATTCACGCCATATCTTATGAGAGCAAGATGGGCATCCTTTCCAATAGCCGCCTCTATCTCCTTGACATGCGGAATACACAGATCACTCTTGCTGGTAGCCGCTTCACAATGCTCTGCTATCTCGCAATAGACATCCTCGTCAACCACACCGCCGTTCTTCTCCTGAAAATAGCGATATACCTCTTCCCACATACAATGGGCAGTACCAATCAAGATGACCTTATCTATATTCTGTGTTTCATAAAGAGCAGCTGCCATAAATGAGTATTCACCCAGATTCTCTTCACCCAGATGATAAGAAGCCCTGCGATATTCACGGGCAGACTTCTCCTCCCCCAATGTCCCCTTGTTCACCAGAGGACCTGTACCGATAAATGATATGAGTACCTTTGCCATAATATTACTGATTAAAGTTTTTAAATCTATCAGGAAGCTCCCGTCTGGAAAGCGTACCAAAGCCCACGCTACCACTCTTTCCCAACGCAATGCCGTCAGGAAGTTCCATGTTGCTAACAAACATCAGATCAAAGGTGTCAAACTTCACATGCTTGTAGCTCTGTTCCACAGGCTCTTTCAATTGAGTGATGGCACATTCTATCTTTTCAGCTGCATGATAGCCAATCCCCTTCAAAAAGGAAAGGATGTTGCCCGTGATGACCTGCTCCAGAAAATTTACCTTGTCGGTAAGAGCCAGCATGGAATGGTATTTTTTGAAGTTCTCATCAGTAAGACCGATATAACAGCTCAGACGATAAAGCTTCGGAGGCTCTTCTATCTTCGGAAAATAAGGAGTCAGCGTACAATCCTCAACATGAAACTCCATCTCCTTCTGTCCTATCTTGAGACTGGCAGGAAACTTACCCACCAATTCCATCACTGCCATGGCTGCTTCCGCTATTCCGACGAGACAAACATGCCTGTCTATCACCTTGTACTGAACCAAGGGATATCCATATCTCAGCCCATTTGCCTCATGATTGTGAAAATAAGGATTTTCCCTGCCTGCCAAATCAATAATGGCCCCACGAAAACACCTGAGCCCTACTGAACTCAGGTTTTCCTTAAATCTCAATATCGCTATGTTAGTTGCTTCCATTTCTTGTTTTTGTGGCGAAAATACAAAAAAAATCCGACAAAACGCTTTTTTTTGCTGAAAAAATAGTTTTTCCCATCTTTTTTTTATACTTTTACACCCACAATCTTAAAACAAAACAAGATGGAGAAAAATAAATACATATATGGAGCCTCCATACAGGGCATTCAAGGATTTATCTTCTCTACCAACTCACTTAAAGATGTCGTTGGTGGCAGTGAGTTGGTTGAGAAGGTATGTACCACTCTGTTTGAATCCACCTATGAGCAAGGGGGCACGTCAATCATCAAAGCAGCCGGTAACATCAAATGTGTCTATGACAACCTTCAGGAATGTGAGAAAACCGTCCTGGAGTTTCCCAAAACAGTGATGCTGGCTGCGCCCGGTATCACCATCAGCCAGGCTGTTGTAAAGGTAACGGAAGAAGAGTTCAAAGCAAACTTCGCTTCCTGCATGGATCAGCTGGAGAAAAAACTGAAGATCCAACGCAACAAACCTTCCAAGAGCATGACTGTAGGTTTTATGGGCGTAGAACGTTCAAGAACCACAGGTCTTCCAGCCGTCACTCAGGAAAGTCAGGAATACCTGGATGAGGGAACCCTAAAGAAACGCAACTTATCAATCGGCGGAAAAGCTACCATCACCCTGGCAGAAAAGAGCTTTGGCATCAAGGAACTCTCCCCTAAAAACATCGCCTTGGACATCAAGGACCTCACTGGAGAGAATGACTGGATTGCCATTATCCATGCTGACGGTAATGGTCTGGGACAAATTCTGTCCAAGTTCAGCAATTCCCCAAAAGAATTTGAGCGTTTTTCCACAAACCTCAATCAGGCGACCTGCCAGGCAGCCCATGCAGCCTTCAAGAAAGTATATACCGCTGAAAACTACAGACAAGATTCAAGCATCTTCCCTTTCCGTCCTGTGGTATTGGGTGGAGATGACATGACCATGATATGCAAGGCAAGCCTTGCCCTTGACTACGTGAAGGTCTATCTCGAAGAGTTCGAGAATGCCACCAAGCAAAAGCTGGGCGCAGAGAACGGACTCACAGCATGCGCAGGTATTGCCTTCATCAAGTCTTCCTATCCATTCCACTACGGATATGACCTGGCAGAAACCCTCTGTACACAGGCCAAGATCGTTTCAAAGAATCCACTCATCCAGAAAGATGCCCCAAATGCACCATCGAGTGTGATGTTCTATAAGGTACAGGGCAGTTTCATAGAAAGCTATCCTAATATGATCCTGAAGGAAAAGACCCCACAAAAGGGACTATCCTTCAACTTCGGACCTTACTTCCTGCACCAGACGGAGGAATACTGGACGATAGAAGACCTGAAAGATGCAGCCAATCAACTCAATGGTAAAGAGGGCAACGTAGCCAAGACCAGTATCAGAAAATGGATGACCGCCATGCACCAGAACACAGAAATGGCCAAGCAGGCAGCCAATCGCAGCTATACCATGCTCTCGGCATCTACCAAGGGAACTTTCCAAAAAGCCATCACCCCTCAGAAGAGAACACTGTCTGAAGATGCGTTCTATCCTGCAGCGGATCTGCTGGACTTAAATACAATTCTCACCCAAAAAACAAAGGAAGGATAAAGCAATGAAAGACTTAAATATAAAAATAGAGTTCTTCTCACCATGGCATTGCGGGTCGGGACTCTCTGCCGGAGCAGACGCAGACTCCCTCGTCATCAAGGACACCAATGGTCTGCCATATATTCCTGGCAAGACGATCAAAGGCCTCATTCGAGAAGCTGTAGAGGACTATGCTGCCCTCAGAGGTCTGGACATGGATCTGGAGAAAGCCTTCGGCAAGGCAGCTACCGCTGAAGAAGTGCTGCCATCCGGCACCCTGTTCTTCACCAATGCTACCCTCAAAGAAGACGAGGCTAAAAGTATCCTTTCCAACCATGTGGAAGACCTGCTATATATAAATAAGGTGGCAACAGCCATAGACGAGAAAAACGGAATCACCCAGGAGCATAGCCTTCGCACCATCGAAACCACCATTCCATGCACGCTCTATGCAACAATCCTCTATGTGGATGATGACATGGAAAGCGTACTGGAAGCGGCACTTGGCTTCATCAAACATATGGGAACAGGCAGAAACAGAGGTCTGGGCAGATGTAAATTCAGTATAGAGAAAGGAGGTATGGCATGAAAACTCTTCAATTCAAATGTAAACTGCTCTCAGATGTCATCCTGAACCAGCGAGCAGCCACAGAAGGAAACCAGGAATCACTGACCTTCATTCCAGGCAACTGTTTCCTGGGCATCGTAGCTAAAGACTACATGAACTTCCAGCCCCAAGAGCAGGCAGAAATCTTCCATAGCGGACATGTAAGATTCGGTGATGCACATCCGGCATCCAAGGATGCCAAGACAAGAAGCCTCCATGTTCCTGCATCCCTCTTCTACCCAAAGCTCAAATCCTTGAGTGAGGAAAGCTATATCCACCACTTCTATAGCCGCTCAGATGACAAGCATGGTACTGGTGGCCAGCCACAGCAGCTCAAACAATGCCGTGAAGGCTACTATGAGTTTGCAGAGAACGAGGCTAACGCAGTAGAGAGTCTGAAGAACTTTGCCATCAAGAGTGCCTATGACAGAACCCTTCGCAAGAGTAAGGACAGCCAGATGTTCGGATATGAAGGACTGGAGAAGGGAAGCGAATTCTATTTCTCTGTAGAGATAGACAATGAAGCCCTTGCCCCTATCATCGAGGAAAAGCTGACAGGAAGAAAACATGTGGGCAGATCCAAGACTGCACAGTATGGTCTCATTGAAATCACGAAAGCTTCCTTCCAGGAAATTCCATCTGCAGCATCCCAGTTCTCTATCAATGGAAGTAACTATATCACGGTCTATGCCGATGGCAGACTCATCTTCCTGGATGAAACAGGAACGGCAACCTTCCAGCCAACAGCCCAGATGCTGGGACTCAACGGAGAAATCGACTGGGAGAAGTCACAGATCAGAACCTTCCAATATGCTCCTTGGAATGGCAAGCGCCAAACCAGAGATGCAGACCGTGTGGGTATCGAAAAAGGCAGTGTCTTCGTTGTCAAGCTCCATGAACCACCAACAGAATCACAGCTTCCTTCCTATGTAGGCAACTATAAGAATGAGGGATTCGGTAAGGTCATCTATGGATGGAACCTGCTGCAAAAGGCAGGGGAAAATGGTCAGACAGCCCTTCAACTCACCCATAAGACAAAAGCGCAAGCTACAGAGACAAGAGCGCTGGAGGGAACACCGCTGCTAGCATTCCTGGCAAGAAAGAAGCACAAGAACAGTTCTTCTGTCTATATCTATGAGCAGGTGAACCACTTTGTTAAGATGTACAAGCCATTGTTCTCACAAGGCAAGTTCTCTTCTCAATGGGGTACCATCCGCAGCATCGCCCTCCAGCATCCTACCATGAACAAGATTCTCCTTGAACTCTTCGACAAGAAGGAATTGAAAAAGCGAGAGCCGTCTCCAACAGATCCAAGAACCGAAGTCATAGAGTCAATCGGCTATATTACCCATGGAATCAAGGCCAAGGACTGGAAAGCCAAGCAGAGAGACAGAATCCTCAGAGAGTTTATAGAGCAGATGGGTAACAACCAGGAGTATGGAGACCTGTCTCAAAGAGCATTAGTGAACCTTGCCGCTGAAATGGCAAAAAAACAATAGAGCAATGCAGATAACAAAATATAAATATCGCATGATCGCGCGCATCACCCTGGAGGCAACATCACCTCTGGCAGTGGGTAGCGGTGAGAAGGACATCATTACAGATGCACCTGTGGCAAGAGACGTGAATGACCTGCCATATATACCGGGCACATCACTCATGGGCATCATCCGTCACAGCCTGAAAGACCTGAAGGAGAGAGACTCTATCTTCGGATATCAGAAAGGAGACAAGGGAGAAGGCTCCAAGGTCCTCATTTCCGACGCACTGCTTCTAGGCAGCAACCAGAAGGCCATGGACGGACTTAAGAACATAGAGCAGGATGAGTATCTCAAGGCCTTTGAGGTACTGCCTATCCGTCAGCATGTAAGAATCACGGAAAAGGGTACAGGCGCAGACCATGGCAAGTTCGATGAACAGGTAGTATATAAAGGCACCAGATTCATCTTCGAGATGGAACTCCTCTCAGAAACGAAGGATGATGAGAATATGCAGAACATTCTGAACACCATCTCCTCTCCTACCTTCAGAGTCGGCAGCGGAACGAGAAATGGTTTCGGAAGCATGAAGGTCGTGAGCTTGAAGTACGCAAGCTATGACCTGACCCAGGAAAAGGACCTCGATGCCTACCTGAAAAAGTCATCATCGCTGGAAGAGGACTGGAATGAGGCCATCGAGAAGAAGGCAAGTGAACTGCAGGGGGCTGACTGGATCAAATATACCCTCACTCTCAAGCCTTTGAACTTCTTCCTGTTCTCATCAGGATTCGGAGACGAAGATGCCGATATGACACCCGTCAAGGAAAACTATGTGGACTGGTCAACCGGCAAGCCAGAAATCAAGGAGGCCAAGAGCCTGATACCGGCAACATCCGTCAAAGGAGCCATTTCACACCGTACAGCCTACCACTGGAACCGCCTTACAAAGCACTTTGTGGACAACGCAGAGGCTATCGCAAGCGACAGAAACAAGGCATGCCTGGATATCTTCGGCACCACATTGGACGAAGGAGACATCAAACCATCCAGAGGAAAGGCCATCTTCTCAGATGTCTTCACTGAGAACACGGACTCAAAGGTTCTTCCTCACATCAGGGTAGATAAGTTTACCGGTGGAGTGATGGACGGTGCCCTGTTCCAGGAAAAGGTAAGCACAGCGGAAAACCAGGAACTCGTGGAAGAGATCTGGGTTGAAAAGGAAGCCCTTCAAGACGAAGATATCAGAAAGGCATTCGAGAAAGCCCTCCAGGACATCTGCGACGGCCTCCTGCCACTGGGCGGTGGTACCAACAGAGGAAATGGTATATTCATCGGAACACTTAACATACAAGAGTAAGCATGGAACATCAGATAAAAAATGCAAAATATGAAGGCTACCTCTGGCAAAGCGACCAGAGCAAGCCAAGAATCATAGGAGAAGGAGAACCTCTTTCTCTTACCCTTACAGACGGCGAGAATCCTTTCGTCGTAGAGGGACTGCTGTGGAACCCGGAAGAAAACACTTCTATCCAGATCCGTTATGTGGATGGAAATTACTTCGTAACAACATACGAGGTAAAGCAGGAAGAACTGGATGGCTCTGCCACCACAACTCCGGTTACCTACCTGCCACACCGTCTTCCTGGCGTGAAGGCACTAAAGTTCCTGCGCCAGTGGGAAGAGGTGAAGGATGAGCTTTGTGAAAACATGCCTACCCTTCAGCTCAAGGCAAACATATTCGTTGGATTTGAAAAATAATGGAGGAACTGCAAAATGAAAATTACAGCACCCTATAATTTCGTGCCACTCAATGAAAAGGTGTTCTACCCTTCCTGGAGTGAGCAGGTAACTCAAGACTTGCCATTCTCAGACTCAGAGGATGGAGTGATCGAGGTGAAAATCAAGAACGTATCTCCTCTCTTCACACGCGACGGTGCACTGAATGAGCACTCTGCTCATATCATGGGTAAGGACGGAAAACGCCACTACTTCATCCCAGGCACCACCATCAAGGGAATGTTGCGTGAAATCATAGAAATCATGTCCTTTGGCAAGATGCAGGAGGACAAGGACTTCCAGAACAGATGGTTTGGCTATCGTGATGTGGCCAACAGAATGAATAAGGCTAAAAGCACAGAATACCTGAAAAAGGTAAATAATGCCATACCAGGCTGGCTCTCAAAGGAAGGTGAGAGATATTTCTTCACCCCATGCGATGGACAACTGGAAAAGATCAATAGCATAGAAGTAGGCTTGAATTTCCCAGGATATAAACCAAATGGCTCTGTCTGGGAAACCAATGTTTCAGTAGGCTCGGATTCCAACCATTATCCTACCTATCCTGAGAGAGAAAAAGATGGAATAAGCTACCGAATCGTCTGCACAGGACTCATGCAAGGCAAGAAACATGAACTGCTGTTCCCTTCAGACAGAGGTGAGAGCATCCCTTTAAGCGAAGAAACCATCAGAGCCTTCAAGAGTATCTATGAAGGAACTCCAGATTTCGCCAAGGAAAAAGAAGGAAAAGGCTGCTTTCTGATGGCTCTTGAAAAGGGTTATGAAATACCGGTATTCTATCTCAAGATGCAAAATGGTCAGGAGATCCTCGGTATGTCCAGAATGTTCAAACTCCCATTCAGAAACAATGTACGCCAACAGGTAGAAATCCTGCAAAAGACCGACAAGACCAGACACGACCTGGGAGAAACCCTGTTTGGATACACAGGAGACGACAACCTGAAGGGAAGAGTGCAAATCAGTCATGCCTTCATGGAGGGAACAGTAGAGGACTCTGAGCTTATAGAGACAAAGGGAATTCTGGGAACCCCTAAGGCTTCCTACTATCCTCTGTATCTGAAACAACAGCATTCACCATACAAGACCTATGATGAAAACGAGGGTATCGCAGGAAGAAAGCTATATAGAATCCACTCTAAGGGAACCACCACCCAGCTTCCACAAGGAGAAAACAAGAATGTGGGAACAACATTCAAGGCCCTTCCTGCCGGACAAACCTTCACCCTGAGAATCTCCTTGCATAACACAAGAGAAACTGAGATTGGAGCTATTTTGGCTGCCCTGACTTTCAATATGACTCCAGATGTATTCTTCAACCTGGGTATGGCCAAGGCTTTTGGCTTCGGCAAATGCCACATCGATAAGGAAGACATCACGCTTCGCGGCTATAGCCAAGACATGAACTACTATATGCAGCGCTTTGAAGAAATGATGTCGGTGTTCACTTATGAGAACTACCAGCAGTTGTGGGCACAAACCGAAAGCATCACCCAACTCGTCAATATCCTCAGTGAACATACAGACGAAGAAGTCAGAATGATGGAGATGAAAGAGTATGGAGACAGCAAATTCGAGAAGAAGAATCCTTTCAACAAGATCCAGGAAAAAGGTACACCAATCCACTCATGGCTCACGGATGAAGACAAGGATAAGATCAGAGACCTTGCACTCAAGGCTAAAGGTGAAAGAGCAGAAAAAGAAGCCCGCAGATCACTCTCCGAGCAATATACCCTTGCCAAGAGCTATGTAGAAACCAAGGAATACCAAGAGGCTAAGAAACTCTATAACGACATCATGGATGAACTTCTCAAAAAAGGAATTAACATCCAGGAAGAAAGACAAATCGTTGCCGATATCGATGAACAGATTGCCAAGCAGGAAGAAGAGAAAAAGCAACAAGCAGCAAAAGCTGCCCAGGATGCTATAGTAAGAATACTTGAAGCTGGTCTTGGCACCACTCTTGACAAACTCGCAGGTGATGGCGTTAGCTATAGCATCAAAGACTTCAAGGTATGCTTCCAGAAGGTAGAGAAATGGCTGAAAGACTCCAAGGCATCACAGCTCAAAGAATCCGACAGCAACGCCCTCTTCAATACCTCAATGCGCTTGCTACAGGATCCATCCAAGAAGGAAGTGAAGGAACTTGCCAAACCATTTGACAAGAGTGGAATCTGGAAAAAGCTGACAGGCTTCCTAGGAGAAGACAAGGCTAAGGAAATCTATGATTCCTACCAGAAGTAAGAAAGGATAGGTCCAAACAGACCTGAACAGAACAGCAAATCACTATATTAAAATCAATCCCATATCAAGGAACTCCAGCCTTGATATGGGATTTTTTCATGTAACAGATTTCCCAAACATATAGTTTCCTTTTACAGAGAAAAATGGACCAGTATCTTTTGTTCGTTGTGACGGACGAAATAGCTTTCCCTGTGTTTTAATCCTTGTTGTAGTGGACGATGGTCTCGTACGTAAAGAATAATAGAGTTTCTTAGAATTGTTTGGGCGTTTTAATCCTTGTTGTAGTGGACGATGGTCTCGTACGTAAAGAATAATAGAGTTTCTTAGAATTGTTTGGGCGTCTTAATCCTTGTTGTAGTGGAAGATGGTCTCGTACTTAATGGAGATATTTCTAAATGGGACGTAAGCAAGGTGTCTTAATCCTTATTGTAGTGGAATATGGTCTCGTACTCGACCTTACAAGACATTATTGATTATCAATAAGTTAAAGAACTTTACTAAACAAATATTTACCTTCCCTAACCGAAAATTAACTATTTCTTAGCGTGTGCAAAGGTACGACTTTTTTTCGAGATATGCAAGCCAATGATTCTTAAATATCTAGTCATTTTTATCCCAAAAATTTAACTCTGTTAACCAAATAGGGAGACAGAAACCTAAAGACAAACGACAAGACCACCCCCAAACCACTATTCTGCACAAACAAACATCAGAAAAAGAAGGCTGTCTCCTACCATTAACCATGAATCCTACATATCCATCACTTCCCTCCATTAGAGATTCAAACGACAACAAGAAAAGTGATGAACGAATAATCCTCACCCGAAATAATAAGGTGTAAAAATCAACCACTAACCAACAAAATCCTAGAAAATTGACCCAGTGAAATACAATTTCAATATCCCGCTTTATCTTTGCACCCAGAAATCAAAACCATAAACATATGGAGATCGTATTAAATTCATACGGTGCTAAACTTAGCATCAACAATGGAGCATTCATGCTCAACAATTCAACAGGAAGCCATCGCATACCTGTTAAAGACGTGGATTCCATCTTAGTAGCCAAGAGTGCCGTACTCACATCCGACGCCTTGATACTTGCCATTGAAAATGACATCAGGGTTACGTTGGCCGACAAAGGTGGCAACGTAATGGGCTGCGTATGGAGCCACAAATATGGTTCCATCTCCACCATCAGAAAAGGACAGCTGATATTCACGGCATCACAGGATGCAGTGGAATGGATCAAAAAGGTCATCATCCAAAAGATGCAAAACCAACTGGCCCTACTCCTCATGCTGCAGGTAGATACAGGAAAGAAGGAACTCACCGTACAGGAAGCTGGCGACAAAATCAGCAAACTCATCGCAAGGGTGGATGCACTTGAAGGATTCACGGTAAGAGAAATCGCCAATAATCTCAGAGCCTATGAAGGCAATGCCTCCAAGGAATACTTCCGGGCATTGAATAAATTCATTCCTGAGAAATACAGGTTCAAGGAACGCTCACAACATCCGGCTACAGATGTTGCCAACGCCATGCTCAACTACGGATACGGCATCCTGTATGGAAAAATAGAGAATGCACTCATACGCTGCGGCATAGATCCCTATATAGGCATTCTCCACAGAGACGAATATGGAAGACCCGTCCTTTCCTATGACGTGATAGAGCTCTACAGGGTATGGATAGACTATATCGTTTATGCCCTGCTGGCACAAAATATCATAACAGAAGACTTCTACTCCACAGATGAAAGAGGAGCAGTATGGCTGGAAGCCCTGGGAAGAAGAGTCATCATCCAGTCAGTCAATGACTACCTCTCAGAGAATGAATCCATCAAGGGAATGACCAGAAGCAGAGAAACCCATATATTTCTCTATATGCAAAAATTCGCACAACAATTAAAACACTACTAATATGAAAGAGCAGACTGTATCATTGGGAACCAAGATCGTGACTGCCAATGAAAAATTGACATCTATCAACATGATAGACCTATTCGAGATGATTGCTCACCCAGAGCCATCACTCAGAAATCAGACAGAAGTACTGCGCAGTATCCAGCGCATGGACAGTGCCAAATACAACCTGATGAAAAAATCACTCCCCTACTTTGTCTGCGCCCACTTTGACCCAGACTGCAGAAGAAAGGAAAACTTCTCATCAGTATCATCACTTGTCCTGGACATAGACCATGTGGACGAGAAGAGCATCCAGCTGGATGAGCTGAAAGTAGAACTGGCAAAAGACGAGCGCATCGCCATGATGTTCACCTCTCCTAGCGGTTGTGGCTTGAAACTCATCTTCCTGCTCGACAAACCATGCCTGGATGAAAACATCTATTCATCATTCTACAAGCAGTTCGCCTGGGACTTCGCCAAGGAACATCACTTGGAAACATTCATTGACCTCAAAACCAATGACGTGACCAGAGCCTGCTTCATTCCTGCGGACGACCATGCCATCCTTAACATGACAGCCACACCTGTCAACTTGGAGAACTATGTGGATCTGGATTGCGTAGACCTGTTCATCAAGGGAGACAAGATGCCAAGCATCAGCCAAGAGAAACAAGTACAGGACCTGGAACCAGTAGAAAAGAATCTGGATCCTGACCGGGAAACCATGAACAGGATCAAAGAAAGATTGGAACTGAGCCAAAAGAAGAAACTGCCCCAGGAAGTACGCCCTATCTATGTTCCCGAGGAAATCACCAACATAGTCACTGACCTGAAGCAATCCATAGAAGAAACAGGAGTAGAACTGTATGATACCAGAAACATCCAGTACGGCATCAAACTTATGTTCCGTACCCATCAACTGAAAGCAGAAATCAACCTGTTCTTCGGGCACAAGGGATACTCGGTGGTAGAATCTCCCAAGAGAGGAACCTCCATGCAACTCAATGGCATGATGGCGCAACTGGTGAATGATTACATACAAACGCTAAGATGTACCTCATGAAAGGAAACCATCTTATAGAAACCAGACTGATTGGCCAAGCCGGTTTAGCCGGCACAGGCTCCATCGGTAGAGTAACGGGGAACTTAGACGAGCTCCCCACCATACCGGAAAGAATCAGACAGATACTGAACATCATCTCTTCAGCAGAAAGGAAACCAGGATATATGATATGCTTCATCATGTACGACATCACCAGTAACAAGGTCAGAACATCGATTGCAAAGTTCCTACTGAAAAAAGGATGTACAAGGGTCCAGAAGTCCATCTTCATGGCAGACATGCCATCTGATGAAGTGGAAGACATAGCCCAAAAACTAACAGAGATTCAGAAGATGTATGACAACAACGACAGCATTCTGATTGTCCCTTTGTCTGAGGACTATGCCAGAGCCATGAAGATCATTGGTCAGGAAGTAGATATCGATCTTATCCTGCATTCCAAAAACACCCTGTTTTTCTAGGCTTAAACACAAAATCAAGGAAAAATGAGCCAGTGAAATATCATTTCACGATGTTCAAGTACCTTTGCACCCGAAATAAAACAAAAGCTATTTCTCCCCACTTCTGTAGGAGGATAGCAGTGTATAAAATATAAAAGTAAACAACGTAAAAACAAGAGAACAATGAAATTCATCAACTTAACACCCCACACCATCACCCTGAATGATGGCACAAGCTTCCCTACAGAAGGAAATGCAAGAGTAGCAGATATCTATACCAAGTTCAATGTAAACGGTATTTGCAAGGTTAAACACGGAGAGATCGAAAATCTCCCAGAACCAGAAGCCAACACCACCTTCATCGTATCGGCCATGGTACTCGCAGCAGCAAAGGAAAAAGGCAGAGAAGATGTGGTAGCCCCTGCTACCGGACACCCTGAGTGCAAAAGAGAAAACGGCTTCATCGTCTCTGTCCCAGGATTCGTCCACTAGACAATGCCACAGGCGCATATAATAAGGTATGGGAGACCCTCTCTACTGACAAAATCAAGGAAAATTGAGTCAGTGAAATATAGTTTCACGAGAATCCGCTACCTTTGCACACAGAAAACCAAAGCCGCTATGGTTAAGTAAGTTAGCGACATTAGAGATATTTATAAATTTCAAACATTATGACAATTTTCAGTATCATCATCGGGATCATCATCCTACTGGATGTATTGACATTCCTGGTAAAAGCAACAGGCAATGCAAGTAACTTCATGTGGTACCTCTGCCGCCCACTCTGGGGTATCCTCGGCAATGGAGTGTATCAGAACATCTCCATGTTCATCGGTCTCCTCATCCGCTTGGCAGAAGCCGTCGTACTCACACACATCGTAGAAAACCTCTTCAGACAGTTAGTAGCATGAGCAAAGTCACCATTCCAAGCAGGGCTTCCTACCAGGTTAGGAACCCTGCATCAGAAGAAAGTCCCTTCCTAGAAGCAGACTGGGTCCCAATCAATGCCCATCAGGTATATCAAGCCTTGAAAAGAATGCAATGCAGAAATCACCAGGCAACATCAGCCTATAAATGCAAAGGTTTGGGAGCCCCATACAAGACAAGCCAGCAACAGGAAAACTGGCTAGGAGCAATCATCAATCATTTCAATCAAAATACAAATATTCAGTTAAAACATATCAAGACTATGTGCAAATTCAACAAATTCAATGGTAAAGTTACCAACTACTACAGCAACATGTATGTCATCGAAGTAGATGACAAGACTATCTACATCCCATTCAGCGTGATGCATAAATTCCCGGCATTTCCACAATCCATGATGGAAGATGGTCACCTCAAGATCGGCGTAACAGTCATCATGGTGAAAAAAGACGAGAAGACATACTACCCTGACCATGAAACCTACGGAGTCAACAACAATCAGGAACATAAGCTGAACATCGATGGTACTTACCTGCTCAAGGATACAAAAGCGTATAAGCAGTCCAACAGCCTTCCAGAACTGATGGCTCAACTCAGCACACAGCTGCCTTCACTTCAAGAGGACCTGAGATTGGAAACGCTGAAAGTAATCTCAGCTATCAACATGACAGAGGAGCAAAAGGTAGAGAAACTTACATCCATGGTAGACTTCCCATTGGACTTCGTAGAGTCACAGACCCTGGAAAAGAAGGCAAGCCTGTTCTATGCACCGGGCAATACCAAGGATGACAGAGCACAGCTCAAGGAGATCGTAGAGTCAATCGTTGCCATGTGCAATAGCGAGGAACAGAAACAATGCCAACTCATCGTAGGAGTGAACGACAAGACCAATAAGACTTGCAAACTCCAGGATGAAATCGCCTCCAACTATCCACAGATGGCCAACCTCGACCAGTTCCAGAATACCCTGCTGGTTCCGTTCATCAAGTCATACACCTACGACAATGCCCTGCTCATGTCATCCCTCAAATACAACTGGTACAACTACAATGGTGACCTAATCCTCATCATAGACATCAACTACCACGGAGATCCTATCATCTGCAAAGGGGGCAGACTCCCCTACCGATGCGACTCCGCCAAAATGATTGCAGAAGGAGTGGACCTGGTAAACATGGTCAAGAAGCTGACAAGAAATGCCGCATAACATCTAAGGAGGACTGCCCAAGTAAAGGCAGCCCTCTGATAATCTGATGAAAAATTCCATCAAAGTTCATTCGGAAATAAAACAACTACAGAAAGAAGAAGACAACAAAAATGAAGAGAAATATGAAAAAGTCATTTTTAACAGCAATCGCTAAGCTGCGTGGAGAAAGTGATGCAGATATACAAGGAATCTTCTAGGAGAAGACCGGTATTGATTTATGCAAAATACAAATAAAAAAGAATATTCTATGAA
>JAIJLI010000279.1 GCA_022722495.1 Dialister sp.
GTTTTTGTACGTCCGGCTACTGGATTATTCGTGTGACTATATAAAATCTTATGCAGCTGAAGTATATCATTTTGGGTGATAGGAATGGCATCATAATTTTCATAAATTAACGATAAATCATCGCGATAACCTGTAATTTCTTGTTCATTACGGTTCCGGGGCGTCGTTTTTTCTAATGCAAGCTGTCTGAGACGGGTGCGCGTTGTCGTGATTCCTTCAATGGCATTTGAAGATTCTATACTCTGAATTTTTGCAATTTCAATCAATTTTTCCAGTTTTGCCGGCCATTGCTTTAAAAATATCTCCTGCTTTCCTGCTTCTTTGTAAATAGCCGCGATAAGTCCAAGTAAATCGGTATCCCATTTTCGGTCACGCAGCCATGCATAATTAAATGTCCTCATTTTCGTATCAGCACCTTCTTTCCCTTAAAGTATAGCAAAAATTAAGGGTATTTTGTATCCGGCTACATA
Source organism: Dialister sp. (assembly GCA_022722495.1). GTDB lineage: Bacteria > Bacillota > Negativicutes > Veillonellales > Dialisteraceae > Dialister. The sequence goes on from JAIJLI010000279.1 coordinate 471, forward strand.
GTAAGTCAAATTGCCAAGCCTTTAGCGTGAAGTGAGGAGCCATAACGCATCATTTGAAAATTTGAAGTTCTCCTGGCCGATTAGCAAATGAATGGCTTCGATCCGTATTATATCAATCAGTCGACAAGCGCTTCATTTCCGCTGGGGATGAAGGGAAAGACGGATGATCATTGTGCTGGGGAGAGTATGCGCTGGATATCAATCAGGAAAATCAAAAACGGAGGCGATAGCGTATGGGAGAAAACGAAAAAAGCCCTACACGACTAACCGTAGTCTTGCAGGGCTTTTTATTTATATCCATATAGTGCATCGTTATATTTACACTATTTAATTTACTGTAATTCACTGTAATTTATGGTAAATTAGTCTAAATAAGACTAACTTAGAATAAATAAGTACACTTTTTCTCAGCAGATCTTTAGATTTCTCGTAAAAAGTACATTTTTTAGGTTGCAAAACGCGAAAAGAAGGAGTATGTTAGAAAAGAAGGCCGGAAGGATTAGGGCTGGATGTCAGAATACTTTGTTGAAGAGGACGGATAATGCATGACAGCTGGCGGATGTCGAAAAGGCTGAACAGCGTATATGTTCCTGTTGGCTTGAAAACAGGGATAATGACTATTGCATGAGAGCAGGCGGGATTGTCATGCTTGTGGTGCTGGCTGGAGAGATCAGGTATGAGAGATATACTTCGTTTTTAGTACTTTCTCTTTAACCTGTGGAAGATTTTCCTCTTTTAAAATCCCAGTGAGAGAATCAGTGGGTGAGGCTTCGGAATGATCAGAAACAAAATAGTCAATCACCTGTCCAGAATGAGCAATGGCGATTTTTTTGCCGGGCATGCCCCTGCCCGATTTTTTATCGAATCTGCTTTGAAGCGTATGAGTTGTTATGGTTTTATCCATCATGATAGTAGTCCTTCCTTCATTGGTTGACTGTATTTTACATCAGATGAGCGATGGGATGAATAGCAAAAGTAGCAAACAATATGAGTGATTACTATATGGCAAAGTATATGGAGCAGAAAGAGAAAGATGATGAAGCGGACTAACTGTAGAGATAAAATGGTATAAAGGGTATGAAAAAGATAATGAGCGTTTTTTACTTAATGAACAAAGATACACCTGCCCTGCGCGTGGAGCTGGAAGCACAGCGGCATATCTGCAAAGAGGTGCAACCGATCAATCTGGAAGCCGGCCCGATTTATCTGGCTTGCCAGGAACACCGCGTGAGCAGCGCTTTTACAGAATGGATGCGCCTAAGAGCGCCTCTGTGGGAGATTGCTTCCAGACGTAAGGAAATCCTTCAAAACTATGCAGTCAACCTTTCTGACCAATACTGGCTGCAGCCGCAGGGATCCGATATTACCTGGAAAGATATTACTCCATTCCGGAATGATTTTACGCTGAAAGCAGTGCCCTCGCCGAATCCCTGCACGGATGGGAGACTCCCTAAACACTGGGCGATCATAGATGATAAAAGAGTACTGATCAAGGAAAGCAGCGGCCCGTATTATCGCGAGGCAAAGAATGAAGTGCTGGCGTCTCTTTTGCTGGATGTCTTAGATGTGCCGCATGTTACATATACAGAGCGAAGGAATCTCTCTTACTGCGAAGACTTTATCACAGAGGATAGCGAGCTTGTCCCTGCCTGGCAGGTATTAGGCGCTTGCGAGAAGAAGGAACAAGAAAATCGATTTGACTTTTTCCGGAGGTGCTGTGATACCCTGCAGATTCCCGTCACGGAAAAAGAACTGGCGAACATGCTGCTGTTCGACTGGCTGATCTTCAATGAAGATCGGCATTTCGGAAATTTTGGGTTCATCCGCAGCGTAAGCGATGGAAAGTTTCAGAGAATGGCACCATTGTATGACCACGGTAATTCGCTATGGTTTGATTTGCCGGCCGCCGATTTCCATGTCATCTACCTGAAATGTATGCCATTTGCCAAAATATTTGAAAGGCAGAGCCAATTCATGCGGGCATCAGACCTGGATTTAGGACGACTGACGGATCGCGTAGTGGCAGAGATTTTCCAAAAAGTATGGGGTGAATGTATCCAAGAGAAAACCATCGCAAAGATGCTCTATCTGGTGCAAAGACATATTTCTTCTGTGCGAAAGCAGATGGGAAGATAAGGGAATGCCAGATTATGATGGCAGTGATGCAAGGGATTGCCGACGTACATGGCTGGTTTCATCGGGCGATGCAGAGAGTTATGACTTTTTGGAAAGATTCTTGGGGGATGCACTATGTTATGGACCATCACTGATACACACTTTGATCATCACGCCATGATAAAGAGCTGCGGAAGACCGGAAAACTTTGACGCGATCATCTGCCGGAACTGGCGAGAGAGGGTGAAGCCACAGGACACAGTCATCCATCTTGGTGACTGCGCCTGGCGCCCAGAAGGGATGAAGCGGCTTCTGGGGCTGCCGGGGAAGAAAATCCTTGTGCGTGGCAATCATGATGACAAGTCGCTGGAAAAGTACATGGAAGTGGGCTGGGACTTTGCCTGCGATTCCATCGTCATGAAACTCGGTGGTGTAGTGATCCTGTTCTCCCACAAGCCTCGCTTGGGACATCAGGCAGACATCAATATCCATGGGCATTACCACGACCTGCATCGTGAAGACTTCTCCCGTCTCTATCTTCCGCTGTCACTGGAGGCAATGGGATATCAGCCAATCGCGCTGGATGCAGAGTTTCTCGGGACAATGGCGAGCTGGGTTAGCAGGCGGCGCATACCCAAACTGAAAGAAATCTACGAACTCAAACAGAACCATCGCCCGCTTTCCCTGAGGGATATTTATGGACAGCAGGGAAAAGAACGTTTTATCCGTAAGTTTGATGGAACGCCAGAGTCGGACATTCATGCAATTCTGAAAAAGTTTTGCACGATTCCCTCCGCTTTTACCTGATCTTGTAAAAGGAGAAATAACTATGACAGAATACGAAAAAGGGTATCACGATGCGCAATGGGCGATGGCGAACCGACTTTATGAGTGCTATTTGAACAAATACATATTTGGCATGAATTGGCAAATGATTGAATATGTTACCGGACTATCGCTTGATGACCTTGAAAAGTTGCTATTTGAGTATGACGAGGAATTGACTGCTGCCTGTCTGGCAGAGTCGGACTCGCTGGAGGAAAAGATATAT
>JAIJLI010000280.1 GCA_022722495.1 Dialister sp.
CCATCCCATCGAGATACGGCTGGCGCTTGCCGAAGAGGCGGGAGGGGAGACCGCAGAGCTCTATCTGGTGCAGGCGGTGCAGGAAGTGGTGCCACGTCTCTTTGATCAGACGAGCGGGCGGCAGCTGCCCTTGGAGTACCTGCGATGCCTTTTTTATATCGATTTTTCCCTGTGCGAGATGCCGCGCAGGATGATGGCTCATGCATCGATGGGAGAGCTGCTTTCTCTTTTGCAGCATTATTTCACGGAGTCCCCGGCGGTTATTTCTGAGGTGGAGACGATGTTTACGGAGAAGGGCATCGGGATTTCCCTGCCGAAGGAGCATCCATCGCAGGCGGCACTCTCACTGCTTGAGACGCTGTTTGGGGAAAGGGGAGATGGTTCTTCATACCAGCGGACGGCTTGTCTGATGGCGCGGACGGCGCTTGTCCTGCTGATGCAGATGATGAAGAAAAAGGCAAGCCGCGCCATTTCCTTTGAGCACATGGTGACGACGGATGCGAAGGGGCGGCGCTTCTTATCGCTGCTTGTCAGTGTAGATGAGCCGGAGCTCCATCTCCACCCTTACCTGCAGCGGGCGATGCTTTCTTTCTGTCACATGATCCTGTCGAATGAGGAGCCGTTTTTTTTGAAGCTGGTGCAGACGCTTCTGGGCGTCGATGGGCTTTCGGGGCAGCTCTTTGTCGTGACGCATTCGACAGATGCGCTGGTGAATGATTACCGGCAGATCATCCGCCTCTACTGGGATGAGAAAAAGCTGGTGCAGGCCGCCTGCGGTGCGTCATTTCATTTTGACAGGGAGATCGAGAAGCACCTCATCATGCATTTCCCAGAGGTGAAGGAAGCGCTCTATGCGAGGGCGGCGGTTCTTGTCGAGGGCGAGACAGAGTATGGTTCCTTTGCTGGATTTGCAAAGACGCTGGGGATCCGCTTCGACCACTATGGCATCTGCCTCATCAATGCGAGAGGCGAGAGCTCGATCTCAAAGATCGCTTCCCTCATCCGCCGCTTCCACGTGCCTGTCATCTCGCTCTATGATCGTGATGTGATGGGGGAGCGCAAAAAGAGTGCGGGTGTCTTCTATACGGACTATATCTGCTATGAAATGGATGTCGTGAAGGCATGCCTTTCCCGGAATGGCCGACGTCTTTTAGATGCGGTCATCGCAGATATCACGGAGGGAGGAAATCTTGTGAGTTCAGCGCTTGTCAAAAAGGCAGGCGCAAAGCTCGCCATCCCGAAGGGCTACTATCCGCCAAGGAAATTGTCGAATATCAATCCCAGAGATGAGAAGGCACTCGAGTTTTATTACTTTGCCTGGCTCTATGGAAATAAGGGGGTCATCATCGGGCGCTCGCTCGCCGACCATTTGGGAAAGGATTTCATCCCGCCCGCTTTCGCTCAAGTGATTCTGGCGGCGGTGGGAGCGAGTGAGAAGTAGGGGCTTATAGATTGCGTTTCCCTGGCGATCAGGATGTGCGATCGGATCAGTGCTTTCTTAAACATCATGCTCTCTTCATAATAAAAATTTAATACCCTTATGCTATTGAAAAAGTGTGAATTACCCTTTATGATTATAGGGATAACTATTTATCATAGAATCCCATTCTATGCGTTGATTCAAGGAGGCCGGCATGAGCACGATTTCACTACAAGGCCGCAGTGTTCTTGGGCTAGCTGATTTCACAGCCGAAGAGATTGAGCGGATCTTAGAAGTAGCAGCACAGATGAAAAAAATTGTGTTATCTGACAATAAGAAAAAAGATTTCCTGAAAGGCAAATCTATCGTAACGGTGTTTTCCGAAGCATCTACCAGAACTCGTAGTTCTTTCGAGCTTGCCGGTAAGTATTTGGGAGCCGACGTGATCAACATTACAAAGAGTGGCAGCTCGATGACGAAGGGTGAAAGTATGCGAGACACATTGCTGACCGTTTCCGCGATGGGAGTGGATGCAGTGGTCATTCGTGATTCTTCTGAAGGGGCTGCTCTTTTTGCGTCCAAGGTCATGAGCCCTAAGGTGAAGGTGCCGGTCGTGCTGAATGCAGGCGATGGCGCCCATGCGCATCCGAGCCAGGCACTTTTGGAGCTCTTCACCATGAAGGAAGCAGGAAAGAAGATCAAAGGGATGAAGTATGTCATCATCGGTGACGTGCTGCATTCCCGTGTCGCAAGAAGCGATATCATAGGTTTCACAAAGCTGGGAGCCGAAGTGCATCTGGTGGGACCGCGTACACTGGTCCCGAAGGAACTGGAAGCGATGGGCTGCATCGTGGATGATGATCTGGAGACGGCTTTGAAAGATGCGGATGCGATCAATATCCTCCGTATCCAGCTCGAAAGAGCGGCTGGCGGATTCATCCCGACGACCCGCGAATATGCACGCCTTTTCGGTATCAATCAGAAGCGCCTTGCACTTTGCAAGCCGGATGTGGCTGTGATCCATCCGGGCCCGATGAACAGAGGCATTGAAATCGGTTATGATGTAGCCTACGATGAAGCATCCTGGATTCAGGAAGAAGTCAGAAATGGCGTAGCTGTACGTATGGCTTTGGAATATTTGACACTGACGGAGGGGAAAGACATTGATGCTCTTAATTAAGAATGGTACCATCGTAAACCCGGCCAAGCACCAGCATGAAGTGACAAATATCCTGGTGGAAGATGGAAAGATCAAGGAAATCGGCCAGAATGTCAGCGCGGCTGGCAAAGAGGTAGAAGAAATCGATGCGAAGGGACTTTTCGTCACACCGGGTCTCATCGATATGCATGTCCATCTGCGTGAACCGGGACAGGAAGCCAAGGAAGATATTTATACAGGCACACAGGCAGCGGCTGCCGGCGGTGTGACCCGTGTCGCGACTATGGCGAATACGAAGCCTGTCATCGACAATGCGGCGGTTTTGCGTGATGTGAAGCACCGCATAGCTGAGACTGGTGTCGTGAAGGTTTCCGTGATCGGCTCGATCTCCAAGGATCTCGAAGGCAAGCAGCTTTCGGAGATGGGGGATATGGCAGTGGATGGCGCTGTCGCTTTCTCGGATGATGGACACTATGTAGAGAGTGCGAATTTCATGCGCCGCGCCATGGAGTATGCGGATCAGCTCGGCAAGATGGTCATCGACCATGCGGAAGATATGACGATGTGCGGACACGGCTTCATGAATGAAGGCAAGGTCTCCTATGCGATGGGCGTCACCGGACGTCCGGCGACAGGGGAAAATATCGCAGTCGCTCGCGACCTGCTCCTTTCGGAGCTGACCGGCTGTCATATCCACATCGCGCATGTATCGAGCGGCAAGGCCGTCGATCTGATCCGCGAGGCTAAGGCGAAGGGTGTGAACTGCTCGACAGAAGTCACCGCGCAGCACCTCTATTTCACCGACGAATGGCTGAAGCACTATGAAGCGGCTTTCAAAATGGCGCCGCCGCTGCGCACGAATGAAGACAGAAAAGCGCTGATCGAAGGGCTGAAGGATGGCACCATCGATGCCATCATGACGGACCATGCTCCGCACTGCAATGAAGAAAAGGATGTTCCCTTCAACTGTGCGCCGAACGGCATCGCAGGTCTTGAGACCTCTCTTGCCTCGACGCTGACGGTGCTCTACCATCAGGAGGGCTTCA
>JAIJLI010000281.1 GCA_022722495.1 Dialister sp.
TGAAAGCATTCAGATTATACGGCGCTTTGATCTTCGCGATGGCTTCGATCAGCGCTTCATCGGCAGCGAGGTAGCCGCAGCGCATACCCGCCAGGGCAAAGGCTTTCGAGAGCGTGCGAAGGACAATGAGATTCGGGTATGTATCGATGAGATCTATGACGCTTTCCTTCTGGGCAAACTCCATGTAAGCCTCATCGACAAATACGATATTGTCAGCGGCCTTCAATACTTTCTCGATGAATGCACGCGGGAGCAGATCGCCCGTCGGATTGTTCGGATTGCAAATGACGGTCACCTTCGGCTGGTATCGCCTGACCGCTTCCAGAAGTCCTTTCTGGTCGCGCCGGTATCCCGGAAGATCCTTGACCTTGATGGCAGATGCACCCAGCGTTTCCGCACCAAGCTCATACATATCGAAGGTCGGGCTGTGGATCAGGATCTGATCGCCCGGATCAAGGAAGGTCCCCAGCAGATAGGTGATCATTTCATCGCCGCCATTGCCGACGATGAAGTTCTCCGGCTTCGCGCCGATGTAGTCCGCCAGCGCTTCCCGAATGTCATCGGACATCGGCTTCGGGTAGATCTGCGGGCGGAAGGTATCAAGAGCCTGGATGAGCTCCTCTTTCACGCCGGGGATGGTCAGGACATTCAGGTAATTTTCATTCGCATTGATGACATGCTTTTCTGCAATCGGCGCTACGAAGTACGGATCAAAGTCAGCGATCGTTTTTCTGAGCCATTCAGTCTTCATCACGCACCTCCATCGCATGAGCATGAGCCGTCAGGCCTTCTGCTTTGGCGAAAATCTGGACCTTCTTGGAAATTTTCTGGAAGGCCTCTTTATTATACATTTCTACACTGCTGTGCTTGACGAAATCATAAACGCCGAGCGGCGAGGAGAAAGCGGCGGTACCGGAGGTCGGAAGCGTGTGGTTCGGGCCTGCCATATAGTCACCGAGTGGTTCGGAGGTGTATTTCCCGAGGAAAATTGCACCTGCATTATAAATGAGCGGCAGATACTGCTTCGGATCCGGCAGCTCGACTTCCAGATGCTCCGGCGCGATCTTATTCACGATGTCAAAGCACTGTGCCGCATCCTTGCAGAGGAAAGCCTTCGCATAGTCATCGACAGAGCTCTTCATGATCTCATAGCGGGAGAGCTCTTTCATCTGGCGCTCCATCTCCGCTTCGACCTTCTTGCCAAAGTCGGCATCCGGCGTGATGAGGAAAACAGCCGCACGCGGGTCATGCTCCGCCTGCGACAAGAGATCCGCTGCGATCCATATCGGATCCGCGCTGCCATCTGCCACGCAGCACACCTCGGATGGGCCTGCGATCATATCGATGCCGACCGTACCGAAAACGAGACGCTTCGCCATAGCGACGAAGGCATTGCCCGGTCCTACGATCTTGAAGACCGGCTCGACAGACTCCGTGCCGTATGCCAGCATCGCGATGCCCTGCGCACCGCCGACCTTATAGATCTCCTTCACGCCAGCCACGTAAGCAGCAGCCAGGATATTCGGATTCACCTTGCCATCCTTCCCTGGCGGTGTCGTCATGGCGACCGAAGGGCAGCCCGCCACGAGCGCCGGTACCGTATCCATGAGTACAGTCGACGGATAGGCCGCGCGGCCGCCCGGTACATAGACACCGACACGCTGAATCGGAAGAAATTGTTCCCCGAGCTCCACACCCTCTCTGAAATTCTTCGTCCAGGACTTTCTCACCTGTTCCTTGTGGAATGTCTCGATATTCGCTTTCGCTTCTTTCAGGACTTCCAGAAATTCCGGCGTCACCTGCGCGAGGGCTTCCTGCATCTCTTCTTCCGTCACGCGGAAATCAGAGAGCTCTACCCCATCGAATTTCTTCGTCAGCTCACGGATGGCTGCATCACCGCCGTCTCTCACCTTCTCCAAAATAGCGGATACGGACTTCTCCAGCTCTTCCGACAAATTTACATTGCGGTTCGTCAATGTACGTACTTCTCTCAAAGTAAAACCTTTTTCAGGTACTGTGATCCATTCCATGATGTTATTATCCTTCTTTCAGTATATAAGTTGGCGGGTTCAAAGGGGTTGGTGCGGCGCAAATCATAATGAAGCGCCGCGGAGTTTTGATAGCGCTTCGCGCTGTCGTCATTTCGAGCGTAGCCGAGAAATCTATATTGCAGAACGCTCATTGCCTGATGTGAGGCAGCACCAAGACATTGTTTCCCCTCAGCGCATACACGCTGATTCCTGCAGGGCAGTAGAGATCCCTCGGCTGCCTCGGGATGACGATGCCGAAGAAACCCAGTCACCAGTCGCTAGTCACTCCTAATCCCCAATTCCTAATCCCTAGCCACCAGTCACTTATTTAACCAACGCCATAAACTCTGCCATTTCCTTCTGCTTCATCTTATACGATACCTTATTACAGATGAGGCGGGCGGAGAAATCCATGAAGTAATCATAGGCTTCAAGGCCATTCTCGCGAAGCGTCGTCCCCGTTTCCACGATATCGACGATGACATCCGAGAGACCTACAAGCGGTGCCAGCTCGACCGAGCCATTCAGCTTGATGATATCGATGGGCTGGAAGCGATCCGCGAAATATTTTCGCGCGATGGACGGATACTTCGAAGCCACCGTCAGGATCCGCTTCTGCATGACCTTCTGATTTCCCTTGATACCAGACACCGCCATGCGGCAGCGACCGATCCCAAGATCCAACACCTCATAGACATCCTCTTCCCCGTCCTCCATGAGGACATCCTTCCCGACAATGCCGGCATCAGCTGCCCCGCGGCGCACATACACCGCGACATCCGGGCTCTTCACCAGCGTCACGCGGATGCGCTCCTCATCATTAGTGAAAATGAGCTTGCGGCTCTCATCCGAATAATCAGAAAAATGGAAGCCCCCCTCCGCCAGCCGTTTCATGACCGTCTTCGCGATGCGCCCTTTCGCCAGTGCAATATGCAGCATACTAGAGACCTCCCAATTTTTCTTCCAGCTCTTCCTTCGTGAGCGCCGCCCCCTCTAAAAGGAAGCGCCCCTCTTTATAAGAAACGATCAATTTATAATCACCTCTGGCGATCGCATTCGTACTCGCGACCCCCATCACCGAGTAGCCCTTCTTGCGCCATGCCATGAGCGTCACGATGAGATCCCGATCCGCCTTCTCATAGACCACCGCCAGATCGCACGAGGGTGCCATCTCTTCCAAAAGATTCGAGTCCGCCATCACTTCATAAAGCAGATTCATATTCATCCCGAAGCCGCACGCCGGACGCGGCACCTGGAACTGCGCCGCCAGCGAATCATACCGCCCGCCGGAAATCAGCGAGTACAGCGCGCCATCCGCATAAATGCGGAAAACCAAGTCCGTATAGTATCCCATGTGCGATGTGAAGCCGAAGTCCAGCTGCACGCGATCCGCATAGCCTGCGACCGCCAGATACTCATACACCTTCTCAAGGCGGGCGAGGGCATCCGCCATCTTGTGATTCAGGCAAAGCCCCTCCGCACGCTTCAGCGTCTCTTCATAGCTGCCAAAGAGCCGCGGCAGCTCCAAGAGCACATCCCGCTGGATCTTCGTGATCGACAGCCGGTCAGCCAGCTTTTCGAAG
>JAIJLI010000282.1 GCA_022722495.1 Dialister sp.
TGATTTACATAAGATCTATCATCCAAATATATAAATATTAAAGTAGATAATTCATGACTCTAAGAGTAATCATATATCGACTAGGTGTAATTCCGCTGTTACTTCTCCTGTGCTTTCTTGCTGCCTGTTCGCAGCAGGATCAGGACCAGGAGGAGCAGGGAATGGTGAGCCTGAAGGTTCTTGCCTCTCCAGGTACGAAAGCTGGGGAGGGAGGAACTGCTACGGCAACACTACCTGCCAAGGAAACTGACATCTTCGACCTCTCCATTTTTATCTTCAATAGCAATGGTGATGTCATCGGCTTCACCAGTAAGGATTTCAGTGATGGTAAGCCTACTACTGCAGTTGTTGTGAAAACCAGAAAGGCAACAGGTTGTTCTGTCTATGCCGTAGCTAATGCAAAGACTCTGAATAAGGACACATCTCCTTTTGATGGTGTTTCCACCTTGAGTGTATTTAAGGCTAAATACCTCTCCTTCGCAGATGCAAAAGCACCAAATAAAGACAAATGTCTCTTGATGATGGGAATAAGTTCAAATTTTGATACAAGCTCTGCAAGTTCTGCAAGTCCTGCTACTATTAAGCTGAAACGTTTGGCAAGCCGTATTGATTATACCATTGCGGTGAATAATGATAATGCAACAACATTCCCTATCGTGGTAGATAGCTATCAGCTCCGCAATGTGCCAACTTCGACTTTCTATCAGCAATCGGATTTCACTAATCCATCTATGCCACATTCTAAGGATTATGCAGATTTTGATAAGGTTTCAACTTCAATATCATCTGTAGCTGCCAAAACATCAGCGGGTACATATTATGTGTATGCAAATACAGATCCTTCTAAAGAGACTTATCTCGATATTCAGGCACATTCTGAAGTTCAAGGTGCTGGTGGTACCAAATATACAGTCTGGAAGTCCAACTTCCAGGTGAAAATGCCTGATAATCGTGTTCTGCCTAATTATCACTATAAGATAGATATCGTTATCAATGGTAGTGTAGAGAGCAAGAATGGTGGTGTCATCACCACTTACAAGGCTTATCCATATTTCTCTGGGTCAATTCTCAATCCATGGGATGCTAATGAGAATAGAGATCTGGATTTGCAATAAGAACGAAATCAATAGAAATCTTACGATATATCAATGAAGCCCCATGAATAGAGTGGGGCTTTATCAATTTAAAAAATATAGAATTATGAACAAGACTTATAAAAGCGGTATGATGGCGCTCAGTGCCGTCGTTTTCTTTATTTCCTGTTCGGAAAGCGAGTCGCTGCAGCAAGCCCATCTTTCTACAGATCAGATTAATTTCATTGCAAGCATGGCGCACCAATGGGATGCAAACACCAAGTCTGCTCCCCAGAATCCATCTTCCAGAAGTGCTGGGGTGAGGGATAATGAGGCGTCCATTCATGTGAATGCAAATCTTGCAAAACCTCTCTACTTGCATCCGGTGGTACAGGATGGTATCCATATCTGGAGCAAGCAAGGTACCCCCATCACCCGTTCCGGTGCACCCATCGAAGATGTGGAGCAGGAGAGGGTAGTGCAGACTCGTGGCAGTAAGAAAACAGGTCTCAGTGATTATTCGAAATTTGGTGTCACTGCTTTATATCAAAATGGAGATGCTTATGTATCATTATTCGATGATGCTACTGCAACTAATTCTGGAAAATATTGGAATATTCCAGATGCCTCTAACCACACCTGGCCTATTGGTTCCAAAGTCTCTTTCCATGCTTATGCGCCTCATAGCTCAGAATCAAATAGCATGCTGAGCTCAAGTCCTGACCGTACAAATGTTCAAACCAATATTCATTATACGGCATCTTCTGCCGATATTGTAAATCAGCCAGATTTGATTGTTGCAACGAAGGCGGCACAGCGAAGTAAAACTGATGCGAATGCACCCGTAGATTTGCAGTTCTCTCATGCCCTCACGGCAGTTTCTTTTGCGATGAGTAGGGATTTGGCAGATGTGATTGGTAATGGTGCACAACTAACAAGCGTATCTCTGATGGGTATTCCTAACGAAGGTGATTGTCAGCTGATTGCGCAGGATGACAAACATAGCTCTTCATCCGCAAATTGGAATCTCGCTTCTGCTAAAGGTACCTATACATTTGATCTTTCAGCAAAGAATATCACTGTAGGTTCTGATATGGCTCTTACTGATGCTAATCAGACCTTGATGATGATTCCGCAGACCTTGCCTGATGGGGCAAAGTTGGAGTTTACGTTCAAGCTGAATAGTCAGACTCAGGTCTTGACAGTTAATTTGAAGGGGCAAAAATGGGAGGCAGGACAGAGTGTCATCTACAAGCTCTCTGCCAAGGCAATCAATACCCTGGACGCTACTGATGTAACGTATCCTAGCACATGGACAGCGTCATCATTCCCTAAGTCATTCTTCACAACAAACGATGCTATCGGTCTCTATGTGGTTGATAAAAATAACCAGATAGTGGAACGCAACATGATGCTTACATTGGGAAGTAACAATAAATGGACCACAAGCAAGAAGTTCTTGATGTTAACAGGATATAAGTATTTCGCATACTATCCATATTCTCCTACGGCTCCAATGGTAAATACTGCTGCTGCTGATAAAACTGCAACGGAATTCTTTGCTAAAACGATCAGTTCCCTTTCGCTTGTATCAAACCAGAGTGACCAAAAAACTCTTTTGGCTCAGGATTTTCAGGTAGCAAAGGGTGTAGTAGCTGAGGATGCTTCCACTCTAAAATTCCCAATGGAGCACAGTATGGGACTAGCAGTCTTGAATAGAGAATCCAAATCTCTAGATCATTTTTATAAGTTGAATGGGTACGAAGATTATACTTGGTCAAACGGATCTGTTCCAACGACAGCAAATGGTATTATTTCTTCTGGTCAGAAATTATTTTCTACAAAAGCGACACAAGGTATCATGGTTGTTGCACCTAATAGTACGGTAACGTTTACCAATACCAGTACCGATAAGGATGAATGGAAAACTAAAAGTGTTTCCATAACGATTAATGAAGGAAATAAGGTTTATTTTGGTGAAGCACAACTAAAACGGCAGCATTATGATGAGACTTATACGATGAAAGTTGGTGATATCTACTATAGTGATGGTGCCATGACCCACCAAAGCGAAGCTCTAGCTTCTGGTAAAACACCGATTGGAATTGTTGGTTATATCGGTAGTGATTATTGGACTGAGAAAGATGTTGTAATTAGTGGAAAACCGGTTGGTGGTCACGCCTTGGTGATGTGTTTGAAAACTATTGGTTCTACAGGTTCAACGGTAGAAGCACAAGAAGATTATAAAATAAATAAGGATAATGGAGCGAAAGTTAAAGCATATATCGGCACAAGATATGCTTGGTATTCTTCGAATAGTGATACGGGAAGAAAACCCTTTGTTGATAGTAAGGATTTGATTGTTAATTCTAATAATCAGACTTATGGTTCTGGCTACACAGATACAAATTACTTAATCAATAAATGGAATTCTGAGGCGGCCGCAGCTTTTCATGCAAAGATTTACAATACGCTTCCGGCTAACTCATCCAAGTGTACTGGTTGGTTTTTACCTTCTGCTGGTCAATATTATGCAG
>JAIJLI010000283.1 GCA_022722495.1 Dialister sp.
GGAGCGATGGACGAGAAATCGGGCATGAATTTTTCAGAGTATATGGCTATTCTCTCCGGAAATACCGACTTGCTTGACAAGGCGAAGTTGGAGAAGAAGATTGCTTCTTTGGAGGGTGAACGCAAATCATTCAACAGGGGCAAGCGTGACTCGGAACTGAAACTGAAATCAAAGTCAGAAGAGCTGGATGGCAATCGGGCTATACTCAAAGGCATGACAGCGGACTATGACAAGTTTATGAGTCAGGCGAAGAAGGACAAGGACGGGAATATACTCAATCTCATCACGATTAACGGTCTTGATTCCAGTAATCTGGAAGTGATAGGCAAACAGCTCCAAAGGATGGCAAAAGGGGAAAGGACAGATGGAAAATACAAGGAAATCGGTGCCATTTATGGTTTCCCTATCAAGGTTGTGAGCGAGACAAGCTTTGAGAGCGGTCTGCCCTTCGTTGATAACCGCTTTGTTGTTGAGGGCCATTACAAGTATCAGTACAACAACGGACATATCGCCAAATCAGACCCGATAGCTGCGGCAAACAACTTTGTGAATGCCCTGCAGAAGATACAAGGGTACATTGAACAGTATGATTCAAGATGCAGGACACTGGAGAAGGAGATTCCGCAACTGCAGGAAATAGCTTCCAAGGTCTGGAAGAAAGAGGAAGAACTGAAAGGTCTAAAAGCTGAGTTGGCGGCGTTGGACAGGAAAATACAGCTTGAACTTGCTCCATCTACTCCAGAGATAGATAAAGCAGAAAAGTCTCATGAAATAGAGGAACAACATAAACCCAAAAACGACCATACAGAATCAACTGTTGCTCAAAACAGGATGTTTCGAGTAGGTCTTTAAAATATTATAATAGGTGACAGACATATATATAATATGTTTGCCACCTATTATGATGTAATTATTATATATAATTTCAGAGATATTCAAGCAAATAGATTTAAATTATCTTAAATTTGCTGCAAAAGATAGACTTTTTCAATTGTTGTTGCTGTTTTCTCAATTAATTTTCGTACTTTTGCAATCGGACTGTATTTGCTTGACCGCAGTTGTCACTGTTAGACGAGTTCTTTCATGATGACCGAGTCGGCAGCCTACGCCGTGCTGAGTGTAGTGAAGTCAACCATGACATATCTATACGAAAGCGGGCTTTGGGTGGGAAGACAATCCAGACATAATGGAAGGCGTTTATCGACGCTGTGTTTGAGACACACTGAAATCTTCCAAAACAATCAGTATCAAAGTCTCGAATATGGTCAACGGTAGATGTCCCGGGTGTGATTATATCAATCCCGTGGAGACCTTGTAAGCATGAATTGTACCCTTTTGGGTGCAGTTAAATGTTTTATATAGGTCTCTTTGCGGTAGTGATTTTCATATCGGCGTGGGCTCTGACGTTGTCTGTTCGACTTTGATAGGCAGTTGGAAGAGCCTCAGTGTGTGGAATGGACAACAGGACGATTCCACGCTCTTTTTTTTGTCGCAATTTAACGGATTTCTGTCTAGAAAAAAGTTAGCACCGATATGAAAGTCGATGAATGGACATCAGAAGATGTACACACCTCAGGAGGAGGTGAACTCCCTCCTTGCGCTGGACTTACCTCCAACGCCCTCCCCGAAGCTCAAAGCATTGTTTCCGCTGAGAGTTCACAAACAGGGGTGTCCACCAGAAATGCCCATATAGCAAGTAAGCCTAAAGCGCAAAAAGAGGAAGACTTTCCTCATTGGTATGCTTTACGCACCACCTATGGTAGGGAGAAAAAAGCATACGACTACATGACTGCCAAAGGTATCACGGCTTTCTATCCTACTACAGATACTGTAAAACTTATAAAAGGTAAGCGCAAAGTTGTTACCGAGTCACGTTTACCTAACATCTTCTTCGCCTACGGTACCGAAGAACAACTCAAAACCTTTGTTTACGACAACGTAAACCTCCCATTTCTCCGCTTTTATTATCGTCACGTCCACGTTGAGCGCAGAATAGAGAAAATTCCATTGATAGTTCCAGACTATCAGATGGATAGTCTCAAAATCATCTGTACTACCGATGCGGACAATACAATTGTGACATTAGATGAAGTTCCTAAGTTCGAGAAAGGACAGTTGGTAAGGGTTATTGATGGAGCGTTTAAGGGAGTGATAGGAAGAGTTGCAAGGTGGCAGGGACAGCAGAGAGTAGGAGTTGTGGTTGATGAACTGGTGACGGTGGTGACGGCGTATGTGCCGAGTGCGTTTTTGGAAAAATTATAAGATAAATAATGGTTACTTTGTGATAATTCTTACCATTAAGTTTTATATAATCAAAAGAATATAGTTATGTCAGAATATTATAATCCAGAAGTTCAGCAACTTTATCCAGATACTTGTGCAATTAAGTCGCAACAATTGATCCTTAAGGATTTCGGAATAGATGTTTCTGAAACAGAGTTAGTACAGGCAGCCAATGCAAATGGCTGGTATAATGGAGGTGGTACGTCTCCTGAAGATGTTGGCAATTTGCTTAATCTTGCCGGAATACCTGTGTCAAAACAATCCGATGCAAATGTATTTAACTTGGTCAATGAATTAGCACAGGGACACGAAGTCATTGTTGGCGTTGATGCTGATGAATTATGGCACAATTCAAGCATTAACGAAAAATTGTCAAATTGGTTCAATGATGTTTTTGGGGAGCAAGGAGGCAATCATGCATTGATTGTTGCAGGAATAGACACTCGTGATCCAAACAATATACAAGTTATAGTAAAAGACCCTGGAAGTGGTGGCATTATCCCTGACGGCAGAGACAGAGAGCATTGATAGCGAGAAGTGGCTGTTCGACTATAAATTGCAGGAGTACAAGGCAAACATTCCCAATCTCATATCAAGGAGGCAGTTCAACGACCGTAGGAAGAAAACAGCAGGCTTGTGTGAGAAACTGCGCAAGAGGATTGCCATGAAAATGGATGGCGGAGAGGAACAATTCTTTATTGATTCCAAGCCGATAGAAGTATGTAGGGTTGCAAGAGGAAAACGTTGCAGGATGGAGCGTACTGACGATTTCTCGCAAGCCCCAGACTTCGGTTTCTGTGCTTCACAGAACACATATTATTTCGGCTATAAGTTACACGCACTCTGTGGGTTAAGCGGAGTTATCCATTCATACGACTTGTCAAAGGCAAGTGTGGTTGACCTCCATTACATGAAAGATGTGAAACAGACTTATCACGATTGTAATATCTATGGTGACAAAGGATATATCGGAGCCGACGTACAGCTTGACTTGTTCGAGACTGCACACATAAGACTGGAGTGCCCGTACAGGCTCAACCAAAAGAATTGGAAGCCTACATTCATACCGTTTGCAAAGGCAAGAAAGAGAATAGAAACACTTTTCTCGCAACTTACAGACCAATTCTTGGTAATAAGAAACTACGCGAAAATAACGAATGGTTTGTTTGCCAGAATCATTGGCAAAATTAGTGCACTTACCATTCTGCAATATGTAAACTTCATTCTTGAGTTCAACTTATAAATGCAACTTTTTGGGTGCGGATAATAAGCAATAAAAACATTTATTTTTCAGAGAGGAAAGAGAGACAATGTCCCCCTTTC
>JAIJLI010000284.1 GCA_022722495.1 Dialister sp.
CTCCCATTCTCTTAGAAAAGAACGCCTTAGGAATCACCATTTCCCACCGATACTGTCTGCTTTTTCACACCACGAAGCACCGCGCGGCAGCTCGATGGATTTCTTAAAAAATGAAAGGGTTTCCCCTCATTTTTTACAAATTTGAAGAAAAATGGTAAAATACAGGGAGTTTATGGAGGTGATAATTCATGCGTGCTATCTACAAATGGAGCTCGGTCCTGGCGCTTTGGATACTTGCCATGGTTCCGGCTTCTGCAGAAACATTGCACGCAGGGATGAGCGGGGATGCTGTGACAGCCCTGCAGAATTCCCTGGTAGCGGCCGGTTATCTGGCCCGTACCGTGGATGGAGACTATGGCTCCACCACAAAGGAAGCAGTCTATTTATTTCAGAAGGATAAAGGCCTGACCGCGACCGGCGAAGCCGATGATGCGACCAGAGACGCCATTCGACGTGCCGAAGGCGCAGGCTATCGGAATGGTGGGGGCGTCGTGTATGCAGAGGGAAATCGCGGAGATGTGATCTCCGATATGCAGCAGCGCTTGCAAGAGACCGGCTCTCTCAAAGGCGACATCGATGGTGTCTACGGGGGAGATACCGTGAAGGCGGTGAAGGACTTCCAGAGATCCCGTGGATTTCCTGTATCCGGTGCGATCGATGAAGTGACCTACCATGCGCTTCGGGATATCAGCGCAGGGACGCCGGCGCCTGTGGTGTCCTCCGGCGGGGAGTCTTATGGCGTTGGTGACCGCGGCAGTGATGTGAAGACCATCCAGCGGAAGCTGAAACGCCTCGGCTATCTTGAAGGGGAGGCAGACGGCATCTATGGCGGGCAGACCGAGGATGCGGTCACGGCTTTCCAGAAAGAGCAGGGGATCCCCGTCACGGGCGGTGTGAACAGCGTGACCCGTGCGAAGCTGAATGAAGTCTATGTGGCGCAGACAGGAGACTATATCCTCTCGGAGGGGGCCAGGGGAAAGAGAGTCATCCATCTGCAGAATCAGCTTCTTCTGCACGGCTACGATCCCGGTGTCGTTGACGGTGTCTTCGGCGCCGGTACGGCAGATGCCATCCGCAGGCTGCAGGATGAAACAGGCCTTGAGACCACCGGTGTGGCAGATGAAGATGTCTGGGATGCTTTGGACAATGCGCCCTATTTCCGCGGCAAGTATACGAAGACCTATCACATGAGATCGACGGCGTACACGCCCTATGACGGGGGCGGTGAAGGGCATACCGCTCTGGGCGGATTCGCCGGCAAGGGGCATGCCGCCGTAGATCCGAGTGTCATCCCGCTTGGCAGCATCGTCTTCATTGAAGGCTATGGCTATGCCATCTGCGATGATATCGGAGGTGCGATCCATGGAAATATCATCGATGTCGGAGTCGATACCCTCGAGCAGGCTTACCAGTGGGGGACGAAGAGCCGCGTCAAAGTGTATCTCGTGAGATGAGAGACTAGTGACTTGGGTTAGTGCTTTGGAGCAGGAAATACCGTGATTCCGTGTCGTATGGAATACGGGATTTCCTGCTTTTGTTTTTGCTCGAAATGACGATATGGGGAGGAGACCTTGCGAAGGGGCGACGTTTTTACATGACCGTTGTGTAGCCCCTTGAAGAAGGGGCGCGCCGAAGGCGGAGGATAGATCTGCCCCGAAGGGGCAGCCTTCTACGTGAAGGAATGAAAGCGAATGTGAGATGATCGTTCTCTTGGGCTTTCATACCGCCAGCACCCTATCCGGCTCGCTTCGCTCGCCACCTTCCCCAAGCGGGGAAGGCTGTGGTATGGGGGAAAACAGTACTCTCATTTTCTACCTTTTCCCTCCTTCCTCTGGAAGGAGGTGCCCCGAAGGGGCGGAGGTTGGCTACCGGAGCGAGATGAAAAGGGAATGTGAGATCGCCCGTTCTCTCGTATCGTCATCCCGAGCGGAGTCGAGGGATCTTTTACGCCCTGACGGTGTCCTGCACGCATGAGGAAAAGAGAAAAACGCCTAGGTGCTTCGGCTGCTTCTCATCTCACACTCTCCCTTTGACCGTTGTGCAAGGAAGATTTCTCGCTACGCTCGAAATGACGATGCGGGGGAAGACCTTGCGAAGGGGCGGCGTTTTTGCATGACCGTTGAGCAGCCCCTTGAAGAAGGGGCGCGCCGAAGGCGGAGGATAGAGCTGCCCCGAAGGGGCAGCCTTCTACGTGAAGGAATGAAAAGAAATGTGAGACAGTCCGTTCTCTCGTATCGTCATCCCGAGCGGAGTCGAGGGATCTTTTAAGTCGTAGCGGTACTATGTACTCATGAGTTAATGATAAAATCGCCTAGGTGCTTCGGCTGCTCCTCCTCTCACACTCTCCGTTTGACCGTTGTGCAAGGAAGATTTCTCGCTGCGCTCGAAATGACGATACGAGAAGGAATATTGTGACAGAATAATAAAAAGCTTGAGATGAAAGGTCTCAAGCTTTTTTTGTGACGGGTATTTCCAGACGATAGCAGCTAGCCCGTCCTTCATCATCCAGACGTGGTGTGATGAGAAAAGGGATGTCGGGGGAAAGGGAGAGGGCCTGCATCGTGTTTTCGATGGTTGAAAGGACGGCACTCGGAAGAGGGAACTGCGGCGAAGGAAAGATGTAGGTCAGATAGAGTGCGGCGGGGAGGGTGAGGGGATTCTCCATTTCCCGGATTGGCGCATGGGGCGAGATCAGCAGCAGGTGGTAGGCGTAGGGTTCGCACAAGGCGGAGAGCGTGTCTACGGCTGGGCTGACTGCGATTTCCAAATCTTTGTCGAAAAGGTGAGCGGCATACTCCGTGATGAGAAGGGCACTCTTTTGACAGGCATCTCGGAAAGATGTTTTGGCAGGGAAGAGGGGACTGCGCTGCATGAGGCGTACCGGCTTAGGAATCAGCATGACCTGCTCCATGGGGTGGCTGCGGCTTTCCGCCAGATGACGGATTTTCCTCTTCAGGCTTTCGATATTGCTTTGCATGGCACGGATCGCTTCTTCCTGCTCCATGACTTTATCGGACAGGAGTTCGATAAGCTTACTGCGCGAAGGGTGCTGATTGAATACCCCCATCTCTGCGCCCGAAATGTGAAGATTTCTGAGAGATAGGAGTTCTGCAAAGGGGAGGATCTGCGCTGCTTCATAGTATCGATAGCCTTTCTCGCTGCGAAAGGCGGGAGAGAAGATCCCTTGATTGTCATAGTAGATGAGGGTCTGTTTATCGATGTGAAAGAGCCGTGCAAATTCCTGCGGCGTGTAGTGACTTTTCCCCTGCTTCATGAAACATGAGTCCTTTCTATGAAAAGCCTATACCTGCTATAGACTTTATTAAAAGACTGATTAAAGATAGCTCTATCTTAGCATAGAGAGGAGAGGGGTTCAAGGCGGGGGGAGGAGAAGTGATGTGAGAGGAGCGTTTTTTCGTGTCGTTATCAGAAGCATCGCCCGGAGTATTTCGTTTATCGTTATCCCACTCTCGTTGTTTTACGGGTGTGCAAGGAAGATTTCTCGCTCCGCTCGAAATGACGATACGGGGGTATTCTCGTTTCGTCGTTTTTACTAGCGGAGCTTTTCCATGACAGCTGAGCAGCCCCTTGAAGA
>JAIJLI010000285.1 GCA_022722495.1 Dialister sp.
AGCACAGGCACACGAATGCCTATGAAATTTTCCATAGGCACTCCCGGTGTCAGTTTAGCTTGGAAAGCAGCATACTGCTTATCCTGTATGGCGAACAGTCTTTCTTGAAGTGAAGTCATAAATCTTATTGTTATTTTAACTTATCATATTCCTCATCGGTCACAGGCTCCAGCCACTCGTTGGAGCTGTTCTCACCAGGAATTTCAAAGGCGAGGTGGGCAAACCAGCTGTCTTTTGCCGCACCATGCCAATGCTTCACGTTGGCAGGAATATGGATGACTGTGCCGGGGAGGATTTCCTGCGCAGGCTTTCCTTCTTCCTGATACCAGCCACGTCCGGCTACACCTACCAGCATTTGTCCGCCGCCCTTTGTGGCGTGGTGCGTGTGCCAGTTGTTACGGCAACCAGGCTCAAAGGTTACGTTGAAGAAAGGTATCTGACTGTCGGATATTTGTGCCAGATAACTGTTGCCTTTGAAGTATTTGGCGTAAGCGGTGTTGGGTTCGCCAATAGGGAATATCATCTCGCGCTGGAAAGCTGCCTTGGCGTCTTCTCCTTTCACATCTTCGTTCCATACCTCCTTTGCCAGATTGAATGCTGCCCAGGCTTTTGGCCAGCCGGCGTAGAAGGCGATGTGGGTGATGATCTCTGCCGCTTCCGTGCGGGTAATTCCGTTATTCTTTGCCGGCTGCAAGTGATATTTCAGCGAGCTGTTGGTGATTCCTTGGCTGATGAGCGAAGTGATTGTTACCAAACTGCGGTCGCGCAATGAAAGCAGGTCATTGCGGCTCCATACTTCTCCGAAGAGGATGTCGTCGTTGAGGTGGGCGAACTCCGGGGCAAACTCACCCAGTTGGGTGCGCCCTGCTGTCTGTACTATTTTCTGTTGTGCCATTATATTGAGTGAAATAGTCGTTAATACGATGAATGTTGCAATTTTTCATATTTATAAATTCTTCTTCAGGAACTCTTCGATATTGTCCCAAGGAATCATTCCTTTTCCACCACCATCGTATAGGTCGCAATGAGAGGCTCCTGGGATAATGAGCAGTTGTTTGTTGGCTGGAACAGGGTTGGGCTTTCGCACGAAATCGTAGCCTTCCGCTTTTCCATCCATCATATATCTGAAGGCACTCTCTCCGAAGTAACGGGAATGTGCTTTCTCTCCATGCACAATGAGGACTGCCGAACGGATTTCGTTGATGTAATAGAGGAAACGGGTGTTGGCGTAAGCCTGGCAGCCCGTGGTGCGCCAACCATCGGTCGAATTGCCCGAACGCTTATGATAGCCACGTGGCGTTTTGTAATAGGCATGATAGTCTTTTACAAACTGCGGTGCATTCTCTGGCAATGGGTCAACCACGCCGCCAGCCATAGTGAACGTTTTGTTCTTGAGGTCGGCTGTGCGAGCCTCAGCCCATGCTTTTCGTGCCGAATATCGGCTTTCTTCGTTATCATTCGCATCAAAATAGCCATTTCCGCTTCCGCGACTCAAGTCATACATGGTTATTGCCGCAGTAGCCTTGATGCGAGGATCTTGTGCTGCAGCATTCAGAGCGATTCCACCCCAACCGCAAATACCAATGATGGCGATACGCCCTGCATCTACGTCATCTCGCATACTGAGATAATCTACAGCAGCCAGAAAGTCTTCCGTATTGATTTCGGGAGAAGCCGTACGGCGAGGTTCTCCTGAAGATTCGCCTGTAAACGAAGGGTCGAAAGCGATGGTGATGAATCCACGCTCTGCCATGGTCTGTGCATAGAGACCTGAACATTGCTCCTTGACGGCTCCGAAAGGACCGCTCACGGCAATGGCTGGCAACTTTCCTTCAGCATTCTTTGGAATATAGAGGTCGGCTGCAAGAGTAAAGCCGTATTGGGTCTTGAATGTTACCTTTTCATGATTTACCTTCTTGCTTTTAGGAAAGGTCTTGTCCCAATCCTGTACTAATTTAACCTCATCATTGCTTGGGCAGGCCATAGCCGTTAGCGCCACGAACATTGTGTAAATGTATAAAACCAATCTTTTCATATTAAACCTTTTTGTTTGATGATTAAAAAACTGGTGCAAAGATACGTGCTTTCTTCTAAAGGGCTTATACCTTGTCTTCGGAAGAAACTACCTATATTTCGTTTCTATCAGATAATCAGATAATCGAAATAATAGTTGTTCTATAGATGCATCATTATATCTACATATTTACGCAGTTTTGCGATATTCGCTTGGTGTCTTGCCCGTCTGCGCCTTGAAAAAGCGGACGAAGTGCTGAGAATATTCAAAGCCGAGGCGCTGGCTGACTTGCGTAATGGTTAAGGTTTCATCTACAAGTAGTTGGCGGGCAGCCGAAAGCAGTCGGTTGTTGATCAGGCTCTTTGCGGTTCTGCCAGTCTCTGTCTTGACTAATTCACCGAAATATTTAGTTGAATAGCAGCATTTGTCGGCAAAGTAGGCTACGGTAGGCAATCCTTCACGCATCGCTTTCTTGGCAATGTATTCATCGAGTAGAGAGATGAATTTCTTGACCACCGAATGATTGATCTCCTCGCGTGTGATAAACTGGCGATCATAGAAGCGCAGACAATAGTTCAGCAGCAACTCTATGTTAGAAACGATGAGTTCACGCGAATGCCTATCTATAGGATGCTCGAGTTCCTGGCTAATCATTGAGAGCACATCACGGAAGATATTTACCTCGGCAGCGGATAGATGTAGAGCTTCGTTGCTTGTATAGTCGAAGAATTCATAGCGGGAGATGTTCTTGCCAAGCTGGGTGCGGTTGAGCAGCTCGGGATGGAAAATCAATACCGTATATTTGGCTATCGGAACTCCTGGAATGGGTTCTACTTTAATCGATTGTCCTGGAGCAAACGAGGTTACGGTCATCTCGTCAAAATCATATTCTGTTCTGCCGTATGACAATTTACATCCCTTGTTTTCCTTCAGGAAGAGGGCATAAAGTCCGTAGTGATGCACAGCCTCCTGAATAGGAGAGGTGTTCTCTACACGCGCAATGCTTACCAGAGGATGAAGTGTTTTCATCCCTATGAAGTCATTGAACTCCTGTATGGCATTAAAGAAAAATTCCTTCATAATTCTATTCATTTTAAATTTTTGCAAAGATACGCACATTCTCCAAAAGAGCTTATACCTGGCTTCCGGAAGATGTTACCATTATCGGAGATTTATTCCATTCTTCCATATTTCATCTCCACGCCTTCCTTATCATATTGCTTGCGCTTGCCGGTTGGTGGCTCAGTAAGTGTGATGCGAACTACAGCCGTGCGTGACAAGGAACGGGCGATGCTCTGGTCGAAAGCATCCATGTGTTTAGGAAGGAAACGTTCACTGATTAGTCGGAGACCATGAATCTTCTCTGCTTCATCTGCCACGATTTCTGCCTTGCCGAATGCAATGGCTGATTTGAATTGCAGGGTGAAACTGCCGTCCTTCGGACCAACCGTAGGCGCACAACGGGTTACGGCTGAAAGGCAGACCTCGGGATGAGTCTTGATTGCCTCCAGTTTTTTGCCTTCCAAGGCACCATGAAAATACCAGTTCACATCATCATCTGATGCGAGTGACAGGGGTAAA
>JAIJLI010000286.1 GCA_022722495.1 Dialister sp.
AGGATGAGAAGCGGCGAGCGCGCTTTGGCAGACTGCGTCAGGGGATCGAGGTCACGGAGAAGTTTCCTGTCATGTACAAAGAGCGCCGCCTGAAAGAATGGATTCAAGACATCCATGCCGAGCACCAGGCGATCATCGCCTGTGTAGCGCATGATCTTTTCACGGCCAAGCTCCATCAAGCTCGCGTATGAGCTGTCTGCGACATAGAATTTCATCGCCTCGCCCTCTTTGCTGCCGCTGTAGAGGAGCGCCATCGCTGCGCCAAGAGAAATCCCATGGATGCCGATCTGCATCGAGGGGTCTTTCGCTTTCAGGAAATCGACCCATGCATTCAGGTCTTCTATATCATGCACGCCCCAGTCAGGATACTCGCCTCCGCTCTCGCCATGCCCGCGCAGATCGACCATCAGGACGGAGTAGCCCATCTCACGGTAGATATCCGCATATGGCACGCACATGGAACGGTTCTGGTACAGACCGTGCAGCAGGATGACGGCGCGGTGGTTTCGATTTCCACTTTCGATGTACGAGCCTTTGAGCCGTGTACCGTCCTCTGATGGCACCGTCACCGACTGCCAGCCGTAACGATTCTCCATCGCATGAATCTGCGAAAGATCCCGCCGGTGATTCTCGATCCCCAGGATCTGATCCCAAGGCGCATGAAAAAGCTCTTCATACGCCATATTTCCGGCAAAGCCGCCCGCCAAAAGCAGCGCAAGCAATGCCATATAAAGCAAGCCTTTGAAAAGACTAAAAAGACAACCCATACCTATCCCTCGATCAAGCAGCGCCCGTCAACCATCACACATCAGCGCGGGAAAAAGATCTCGTGCCCTCTCTCTAAGAAGCAGCACCCTTCATGCCCCTTTCCCGTCTATGGAACAGCTATAAGTATAGCACACTCTCCAAGAGGGTGTGCTGTCTTCCGCGGCCTATCCCCCTAACGGACGGTTTCTCATTCGTCCCGGATCCTTCCCTTAGCCACATTCGGTGCAAGGATTCTCTTCTTTGCATAGCGCCAAAGGACGCGGGAACCCTTCGGCGTCAACTCATTTCTTTTATAGATTTTGGAAAGCGATACACCGAACTGCTGCCATGCTTTTCCATCCGTGTAGTCATTCAGCATCATCGGCTGGATATTATCCATCGTGTGAGCAAAGCGTGCCTCTGCCGTCTCACCGGCCTCAAACTCCTGCCAAAGATCATAGAGCTTCCTGCCCTTCTCCTTCGGCAGCATCCCAAAGATACGCACCGCCCCTTTCTCTTCCTTTGCGTGCTGCTCTTCCTTCGGCGCGCCGCTGTAGGCATACGTATCCCCCGCATCGATCTCCACGAGGTCATGAATGAGCAGCATCGTCACCGTCTTCAAGACGTCGATGGGCTCATTGCTATACTCAGAAAGAAGCACCGTCATCAGCGCCATGTGCCAGGCATGCTCCGCATCGTTCTCCCAGCGCACCGCCCCCGTCACATACGTCTTCCTCTCGATCAGCTTCTCCTTGTCGATCTCACGGAAGAAATCGAAAAGCGCATCCAGTTCTTTCAATTTTTCATCCATAGCCGTCCCTCTCTGATATAATGAAAGCAAATCATACATCCGCCTTCTCGCAGAGAGAAGGCCTCTCTATCTATATGCACATCTTATTATATCAAAGGAGCTTCACTTTGCCTTCTTCTCGTTTTTTTCTCCGCGCAACCTGTACAGGGCTTTCCCTTTTCGCCCTCATCTACGGTCTGCACGTAGCCGTCACAGGGGAAATCTTCCCCTCTTGGGACGATACCACCATCACGCTGTCCTGCGTGACGCTCGCACTTCTCTTCACGGTCTATCGCGCTGCCCTTTGGCAGCTGCCCCTCTTCCTCTTTGCACTCTCCGCTGTAGGCATCCGCTTTTTCGCAGATCTCATCACCCCTGCCCGCGCTTTTTATCATTGCCTCGCCTTCTCCGCCGCTTCCTGGGGGCTTCTTGCCTACCTCTCCCCTTCCTCGCACCCTGCGTGGAGGAAAACATATCACTTGTTAGGCGGATTCCTCATCACCCTGCCTGCCCTCGTGGCATGGAGCTACTATTTCCTGACAGGCAGCTTCCCTCAAGCAGAGACCCTCCTCGCCATCATGCAGACCAATGCGGCAGAAGCCCGCGGCTACCTAGTGGAGCATATCTCCCTTCCCCTGCTGCTCTTTCCACCGCTCTACCTCACTGCGCTGTACCTGATTTCACAAAAAAGCAGCCAGGGAGCAACCTTTACCTGTCCGCCTCTCTTCGCTCGTCTCGCCCTTCTTGCTGTTGTCCCCGCCGGCCTCATCCTTTCCGCGCATAATCCTGTCACCGCCCCCTGGATCGGTATACAGGACTACCGGAAAGCTTATGCAGACTTTGCAGAGCAATCCAAACAACGCACCCATCGCCTCACGAATCTTGAGACAGCTTCCGCTCCCGGCCTCTATGTCCTTGCCATCGGTGAATCCGAGAACAGTGAGCACATGAATGTCTATGGCTACCCGCGCCCGACCACCCCCTGGCTTTCTTCTCGCAGAAACGACCCGCACTTTCTTTTCTTTGATGACGCCTACAGCTGCTACGTGCAGACCGTCCCTGCACTCTCCTATGCTCTGACCGCGAAGAACCAGTACAACGACATGTCCCTCGCAGACGCCCCCTCCCTCATCGAAGCCGCCAAAGCCGCCGGATTCCATACCGTCTGGATCAGCAACCAAGTCCGCTTCAGCGCCTGGGATACCCCGACCACCATTATCGCCTCCGAAGCCGACGAGCAACACTGGCGAAACAGTCACCTCGGCACCACCGCCGACCTTGACGTCTACGACGATGCCCTCGCCGAAGAGCTCACACGCATAAAGAGCAGCGAGAGGACCCTCGTCATCCTTCATTATATGGGAAGCCACATGCCTTACGCCTATCACCATCCCAAAAGCTACGAGAAGATCCACAGCGACGATCCCTATCGCGACCAATATGACGATACCATCCTCTTCCACGACTACGTGATGAAAGAGCTATACGAAGCCCTCGCCGCGCGCCCCGACTTCCAGACCCTCCTCTACTTTTCTGACCATGGCGAAGCGATCGACCTGCACCTCGACCACAATCCCACCATCTACGTCCCCGAGATGACCTACATTCCCCTCTACATGGCCTTCTCCGACACCTACCTCTCCTCTCACCCAAAGCTCATAGGAAATCTTGCCGCCCGCAAAAAGAGCCGCTGGACCAATGACCTCGTCTTCGACACCCAGCTCGCCCTGATGGGCATCCGTCTCCCCGATCTCTACGAGCCGGAGAATGACATCACCTCCGATCACTATGACGATACACCGGATCGGTTTAAGACCCTCTTTGGGACAAGAGCGATCACGGCTAAATAAAAAAAGGCGATGTAAAATAACGATCATCTCATTTTCACGTTCCATCTGCCGCAGGGGACTTGCAGCTCTCATAGGAGTGACCGGGAAACCTTATCCCAGCTGTCTTTCATGCCATAGTCACCCTATCCGCCCCTGCGGGGCACCTTCCCCTA
>JAIJLI010000287.1 GCA_022722495.1 Dialister sp.
CATCTGGGAGATACGTTGCATGTTTTGGAACTAGCGGTGTTATATTCCGATACGAGTAGCCCCTTAGAGAAGGGGCGCGCCAAAGGCGCAGGATGGATCCACGAAGCGGTGTGAAAAACTATGTGAGGCTATCCGTCTTCCTTAAACGTCATCCCGACCGAAGTAGAAGGAGTTTTGTTGTATGGAGGCGGGGTTAGCATCCCCGCGTGTGAAAATACATACCGCTTCGAGAGCCAACCTCCGCCCCTTCGGGGCACCTCCTTCCAAAGGAAGGAGGGAGAAAAGCGGAGTGTGTTGACTAGTAACTAGGGCTCAAGGCTCTCGTGGCGGCTTCGCCGCATTTTAGATGACGGTATCCTCGTATCGTCAGCCTTCCCCTCGAGGGGAAGGTGCCCCGAAGGGGCGGATAGGGCACTAGCGGTATGAAAGGCGGTTGATGCAGATGGAAAAATATTTTTGCATAAATCACTGCTAACGAAAGCACCCGAGCGCCGCATTTTAGCTAACGATACGAGAATCGCGTCATCTCATAAGACCTTCGGGCATCGCCTCATATATATTTGCGCCGCTCCGCCATTTCGCATGTCTCGTGCAAGAAAGGCTTTGAAATGCGCAAAGAGCGGCACGCTTCATGGGCTGCCCTGTTTCTGTTTCTCATTCCCAACCTGTGCTATAATATAAGTACTTGTATGCCCATTGCGTTTTTGGATGAAATAGGAAGAACGCAATTTAAATTTTCGATCACAGGAGCGATCTATGAAGAATTCAGATATTCGCAGGGAGCAGCCGAAGAAGCGATCCACTTTCAAGAAAGTGCTGGTCTTTCTCTTCGTGATCTGCTTCATCGCAGTCGCGGGCGCGGCGGCCGGATTTTTTGTGTCTGTCTCGAGCCATCTGCCGGACGTGGCAGGAAACATCACGCCGAATGCGTCCTCGCGCATCTATGATGACAAGGGACGGCTCATCACGACCGTCCATGCGGAAGAGAACCGCATCCCGGTGCCGATCTCTCAGGTGCCGCAGAATCTGCAGAATGCATTCGTCGCGGCCGAGGATGTGCGTTTCTATGAGCATCATGGCGTCGATCCGCGCGGCATCCTGCGTGCAGTCTTTGCGAATCTGACGAGCGGCAATGCGACAGGGCAGGGCGGTTCGACCATCACCCAGCAGCTCGCGCGCAATGCCTTCCTCACGCAGGAGCAGACGCTGAAAAGAAAGCTGCTCGAAGTGGTGCTGGCTTTTGAGATCGAAAGCAAGTACACCAAGAAGCAGATCCTGGAAATGTACATGAACCAGATCTATTTCGGTCAGGGCTGCTATGGCATCCAGACCGCGGCGCATGTGTATTTCGGAAAGGATGTGAAGGATCTCTCGCTCTCGCAGTGCGCGATGCTGGCAGGCCTTCCGAACAGTCCGAACTATTACTCGCCTTTCCGCAGTCTGGAAGCAGCAAAGTATCGTCAGGGCATCGTACTCGACCAGATGGCGAAGTACGGCTACATTTCCGCAGCGGACGCACAGGCGGCGAAGGCGGCCGATGTGCATCTGGCCAAGCAGGACAAAGGAAAATCCGGTGCGGGGACTGCGCAGTATTTCATCAACTATGTCATCCAGTCCATCAGCGATAAGTATGACTCGGATGCGATCTACAAAGAAGGACTGCAGGTCTACACCACGCTGAATCTCGACATGCAGAAGGAAGCGGAGAAGGCACTCGCCGCCGAGCTGCCGAAAGGGAATAAGAACAGCAAGGGCCTCACCCAGCCGCAGGGAGCGCTCGTCACCATCGAGACAGGTACGGGCCATGTCAAGGCCATGGTCGGCGGACGCGGCGAAGACCAGTTCAACCGCGCGACACAGATGGTCCGTCAGCCGGGCTCGGCCTTCAAGCCGTTCGTGTATCTGACGGCGTTTGAAAACAAGTACAGCCCTTACGATACCATCAGCAATGAGAAAAAGACCTATGCGGGCGGCTGGACGCCGAAGAATTACGGCGGCACCTCGGGCGGCAAGGTGACGCTCGAAGAAGCGCTTGTACATTCCATGAATATCCCGACCATTGACCTCGCAGACAAGGTCGGGATGTCGAAGATCCTCGCTACTGCGGAGGCCTGCGGCATTTCCACCCTCGTGAAGGACGGCAAGGCGAATGATAACAACCTCGCGGCCTCCATCGGCGGCCTGACCAATGGCGTCTCCCTGATCGATATGGCGAAGGCGTATAGCGTCTTTGCGAATGGCGGCAAGCTCGTCGAACCGACGGCGATCCTGAAGGTCGTCGATCGCAATGGCAATGTGCTCGAGGACCATTCGCAGACCGCTCCCGGCAAGCAGGTCGTGAGTGAAAATGCGGTATACCGCCTGACGAGCATCCTGGAAGAGGTCGTTTCCAGAGGCACCGGCGGCAATGCGGCCATCGGACGCACCGCAGCCGGCAAGACCGGGACCACCGATGATGAGCACGATGCCTGGTTCGTCGGCTACACGCCGGAGCTCGTCACCGCAGTCTGGATCGGCGACGATACCTCGACCAATGCCGGCTACACCGGCGGTACGATCCCGGCAGCCATCTGGCGCGACTTCATGAGCGAGGCTCTTGGTCAGTACAAGTCGAAGTCTTTCGAGATTCCGGATTCTGTACGTGCTGAAATGGCAAAAGCCCGTGAGGCACAGGCGAAGAAGGAAGCAGAAGACAAAGCCAAGGCAGAAAAAGAGAAGAAGGATAAGGAAAAGAAATCCGCCGGCAGCAAGCTCCTCGACCGCATCACCGGCAAAACACCGGCGAAGCCGCAGGAAGGAACGGATAAGCCGACGAATTGAGATCTCACGGCTCCATAAAAATCCCGCTATCTTGAGAGATAGCGGGATTTTTGCGTGGGGGATCATGGATGTCATGTCAGGGGCTGGAGACTAGGGAAACACTGATTCAATCGTTGTCAGATTTTACTCTTGAATTTTTATGCATAGCGAGGAATAGCCTGACGCGAATAGCGAGCTATTTAAGGAGGGCGATGACGAAGCTATGTATAAAAATTCTTGTAGAAGCTGACTCTGTGATTTAATCAGCGTTTCCCTAGGAGACATTAGCCTTCCGTATCGTCATTTCGAGCGTAAGCAAGAAATCTTTTTCGTTCGCGGCCTATGACTCACGCTTTTCCACATGTGCCGTGCCCCTTTCCGCTTTCATCATCCTCTTTCATAACGCCAGTGCCCCATCCGCCCCTGCGGGGCACCTTCCCCTAGAGGGGAAGGCTGCGATTGTGTTTTTCCCCCTTGCATGAAACACCGTACTTCCGATGCATAGGAAAACAGGCTTCCCGTTTTCGTTCCCCGCACAGATGACGTCATACCGCACACAACAAAGTTCCCTCCACTTCGGTCGGGATGACGTTCAAGAAAGACGGATAGCCTCACATGGTCTTTCACACCGCTTCGTGGATCCATCCTGCGCCTTTGGCGCGCCCCTTCTCTAAGGGGCTACTCGTATCGTAATATAACACCGCTAGTTCCAAAACACGCAACATATCTC
>JAIJLI010000288.1 GCA_022722495.1 Dialister sp.
GTCTTCGTCTTCTTGCCCGCCGGCATCCCCAGTTTCTCGAAGAGGATATGTCCGAGCTGTTTGGGCGAATTGATATTGAACGGTTCCCCTGCCTCGGTGTAGATATCCTTCACGAGGAGGCGCAACTCACTCTCCATGTCCGCCTTGACCTCCTGCCAGCGCTGCTGGTCTGTCGCGATGCCGGCCTTCTCCATCGCGGAAAGCACCTTGACGAGCGGCTCTTCCACGTCCGTGAAAAGTGCCATCACTCCATTTTCCTCGAGCTTGCGGCAGCACGGCCCATAGATCTTCGACAGGAAATCTCCGATGAGACTGCCCTTGTCTGCGAAATCTTCCATCTCATCCGCAAAGACTTCGGGCACTCCATAGAGCCCTGCCATGTACGATAAGGGGTACGTCACGCGCGCGGGATCCAGCAGGTAGGAGGCGAGCTGTACATCAAAGAGGGGCAGTGAATCGGCCGGGAAATCTGACTCCGTGAGGGCTTTCGCATCGACTGTCACTACTGCTTTCGCTTTCGCGAGGGCCTCCGCGAGCTTCTCATACTGCGCCGGCACCGCCGTGTACGCCCGTCCCTCACTCACAACGACCGCAGACCTTGCCTTAAAGAAAGGCGCGATCCCGGAGCGGTCGATCAAAAAGGCTGCGACCTTTTCGTCAAACGCCTCTCCCTTCCAGGGTAAAGCCTTCACAAGCTCGGCCCGGCTCTGCTCCTTCTTCGCTTCCGCCAACGCCCGGAAGCGCGGAAGGCTGGCAAACTGCTGCAAAAGATTGATCCCGAGCTTCTGGAAAAGGACACGCATTTCCTCAAAATGAACGGGCTGATGCATCTCTTCCAGAGACGTCTCCAGCGGCACGTCGCGCTTGATGGTCGCCAGGTCATAGGAAAGATAGGCCAGCTCTTTATTCGCAGTAAGCTTCTTTCCCTGCGCGCCTTTGATCTCTTCAACATGGGCATAGAGATTATTCAGATTGTCATACTGCGTGATGAGCTTCAAAGCCGTCCTCTCACCGATCCCCGGCACACCGGGGATATTATCTGCGGTATCCCCCATGAGCGCCTTCATATCGATCACCTGACGCGGCTCTATGTGGTACTTTTCAAAGACCGCTTCCGGCGTCATGGCCGCCATATTTGTGATGCCCTTCTGCGTGAGGAAGACCGTCGTCCGGCTGCTTGAGAGCTGCAGCGCATCGCGGTCGCCCGTCACGATATTGACCGGCATTTCCTTTTCATAGCGAAGAGAGAGCGTACCTAAGATGTCATCTCCCTCGTAGCCGTCAAGACTGTACACCGCGACACCCATCACCTGCATCACGTCGCGGATGAGGTCAAACTGCGGCACGAGTTCATCCGGTGCCGGCTTTCTCGTAGCCTTGTATCCCTCGTACATCTCCGTGCGGAAGGTGTGTCGATCCTTGTCGAAGGTCACTGCCATATATTCCGGGTCCAGATCGCGATAGAGACCGAGCAGCATCCGCAGAAATCCATAGACCGCATTCGTCGGGATCCCATCCGGCGATGTCATAGTGGGCGGCAACGCATAGAACGCGCGGTATAAAAGGCTGCTGCCATCAATGATGACCAATTTCTTTTCCATAGTAAACTCCATGAGGGTACGCACTCGCGTGCCAATCAACGCCAAAGCCCCATGCCGATGGGCAACAGGTTCAAAGGGTTATAAGCTTTGAAGGATGGTGCATCGCACGAATGACATCGCGGCGCCGATCCTCAATGCGTCATCCGCCGCCTTGCCAAAGGGGCAGACATCGTAGTATATATTATATCATAATCGCGCCGGGCAAACAGGCTTCCCATGGTGAGCGGGTACACATTCTTCGCCTCGCAGCGAATGAAAAAGATCTCCTCTTTGCTTAGAATACCGATACAAAAATACCTGCCGCAGGGCGGCGCAAGACACGCCGCCAGAGAAAAGAGCCTCACGCTCCCTTCCGGCAAGCGCAATAAAAAAGCCCATCCAATGGATGAGCTTTTTCTCATTTTAGTGGTGCGGTCGGAGAGATTTGAACTCTCACGGATTACTCCACTACCGCCTGAAGATAGCGCGTCTGCCAGTTCCGCCACGACCGCATATAAAATTGAATTGAGGGAATCAAGTAGAAAAAAGAGTGGTGCGGCTGGTGAGACTTGAACTCACACGATCGAAAGATCACTACCCCCTCAAAGTAGCGCGTCTGCCATTCCGCCACAGCCGCAGGAATGGTGCCTCAGAACGGAATCGAACCGTTGACACAAGGATTTTCAGTCCTTTGCTCTACCAACTGAGCTACCGAGGCAAATAAAAGTGGCGACCCGGATCAGATTTGAACTGACGATCTCCGCCGTGACAGGGCGGCATGTTAGACCACTACACCACCGGGCCTTTTGGTGGGCGATAACAGGATCGAACTGCTGACATTCTGCTTGTAAGGCAGACGCTCTCCCAGCTGAGCTAATCGCCCACATTGGTGACCTGTGGGGGATTCGAACCCCCGAACCCGCCGTGAAAGGGCGGTGTCTTAACCGCTTGACGAACAGGCCACTTATGGTGATCCACCCGCGACTCGAACGCGGGACACCTTGATTAAAAGTCAAGTGCTCTACCGACTGAGCTAGTGGATCATTTGGCAGGGGTAGTAGGATTCGAACCTACGCATGACGGAGTCAGAGTCCGTTGCCTTACCGCTTGGCGATACCCCTATTGGCTCCTGAAGCAGGGTTCGAACCTGCGACATCGTGATTAACAGTCACGCGCTCTACCGGCTGAGCTATTCAGGAATCTATAGAAACATCTTACGATGTAACTAACCATGGAGCGGAAAACGGGACTCGAACCCGCGACCCCAACCTTGGCAAGGTTGTGCTCTACCACTGAGCTACTTCCGCATTTGCTTAACAGCGATATTATTATATCACAGTTTTGTCTTTTGTCAAGTCTTATTTTTTTCGGATCGAACCGATGTAAGTCTTGGCATTTCAGCGACGTTTGATATTATATCATATCGTTTACTTCGTGTCAACAGGAAATTTTCATTCAGTCAAGATGTTCATTTCGCTGTCAACACTCTCGCTGTGCGACGAAAAGTATTATATATGATTTTGTCGTATTTTGCAAGGGGATTTTTGAAAAAATTTTCGGAACAGTTTTCAGGGCAAGGTTCGGCAGGCAGCCGATATCTCGCCCTTGCGACCGACGCCGGCTGCGCCTTCAGCAAAAAAGGCGATGTGAAATAACGATCATCTCATTTTCGCGTTCCATCTGCCGCGGGGAACTTGCAGCTTTCATAGGGGTGACCGGGAAACCTTATCCCAGCTGTCTTTCATGCCATAGTCACCCTATCCGCCCCTTTCGGGCACCTTCCCCTAGGGGGGAAGGCTATTAAGTTAAGGAAATCGTTAGCTACGTAATGTCTTGCTTCCCCTTCGGGGGAAGTGCCGAAGGCAATATGTGCAAGCGAACTGGATTTTTAGGAGCGTAGCGACGCTAAAATCCAGTGAGACGCCATTTCGAGCGTAGCGAGA
>JAIJLI010000289.1 GCA_022722495.1 Dialister sp.
GAATCATATTTGATGAACAATTGCCTAAGTGGAACTATGTCGTTAGGTGCAAATCTGCTTAGCATTTTTGTACCAAGTTATTTTTTAACTGTTACTAAACTTCTTTCAAAACACACTTTACAGTTACACATCTTTCTTCGTCAAATTCCCATTATTCAAAATTTTATTGCCAAATTTTTCCTCAAACTCTGTAACGACATTCTTAAAATGCGGAGTCAAGCGATTGAAGGCTTCTTTGTACATTTCTTCTGGTACTCCAAAGTAAGCCTCGGCAATAGAGCCAGTTATACAGGCAAGAGTGTCACTGTCACCACCAATGCTTACAGCATTACGTATGCAGTCCTCAAAGTCGTTGCCATCAAGGAATGCTACGATAGCTTGTGGTACTGTGTCTTGGCAGATTCCTCCCAATTTATACGTATCACGAATCTCGTCACAGGTGAAGTTCAGGTTATAACCAAAACGTGTAGATATTTCGCTCCTTATCTTTTCTTTGCCAAACCCTTTCCTGCCTAAAAGAACACAAATCGCTGTAGCCTGTGCGCCCTTAATACCTTCAGGGTGATTATGGGTACTCTCTGCCGAGTGTTTTGCATATTCAAGGACATCCTCGATGGTATTAAAAGCCCATCCTACAGGTCCGACACGCATTGCACTACCATTACCGCAACTTGTATATGGTTCAAAATTTCCATTTTCAGCTTGCCATAGCCATTTCTGGAAGCCACTACCATATCCTCCCAAAGGATGTGGATAGTTTGCCCCATACCTATAATAATACATACCGCTGTCACTTTTGCTTGCACCTTCGAGAATCCATTTTGCTGTAGCGATTGTCAATATACTATCATCTGTATAGCCAGACCTATCTGAGAACAACGAGAAATCCTTTGTCTTTATATTGTGGAATTCATATATACTTCCCACAATGTCCCCTATAATACTTCCTATCATAATTTTTATTTGATTACATTATTTGAACATGAACATTCTATATCAGGCTATTTTAACGACTCAATATATCTTTTGATTTTGGGGTGGTTAATAGGATAGATATGAGACGAATAATGAATGGCATGATCATTTATGCCTATTTTCTTTTCTTCTCCTGTCTTGGTATTTCTCGACAACCATGATATGAATTTTGAACCGTCGGAATATTCCTCAACCTCTGGTTCACTAATTACCTCCCATATTATAACTACCCCCAGTCGTGATATAGAGCCATATACCTCTGCAAATATGGCACCTATATGAATGTCCATAATGCCATAAACTGTCTTTACTTCCATTTTTCTTATAAATTCTCGTATTTCCTCAATATTTCCTTGACATCATTCATCGGCTGGAATGGAACTATAATCTCCAAGTCCTTGTTGATGATGCAATATATCTTTTCTTCGTCATTGTCTTCCATGCCGAAACCATCTTCGTCAGCAAAGTAACGTCCATCGGGATATACTGTCCAACAGATTGCGCAAACGCCATTTCGAAAATTATCATATCTGCCAAACCAATATCGAACCCATTTGCAACCATTGAAGTCAGGACACCCCTTATTGGTCGCATCAAAATCAATCTCATTGTCTGCGACAAGAAGTGTTCCGTCTTCACTAACAAGCTGACGTGCCTTGCCTGTTTCTTTATTGATGATGGTGTAACTTCTACCTTTCCCACTAAGCACAGCCATATTCTCACCTATATCATAGGCATCCTTGAAATTAGTCTTATCCATAGCTTCTATGTTTTATTTGTTGTAATAATCCTTTTCCCTAAAATTATACACATTCTATCAGTATAGCCGTATAGTTATCATCTCCTTGTTTCTCACAAAGAAAATCGAACACGTCAAGAATATCTTCTAATGGTTTGTCATCCATCATCCGTGCTTGCAAGATGTCGGGAGCCATGCTCTTATACAGTCCGTCAGAACAAAGCAATATTCTGTCACCTGCTTGAAGCTTGATTTGTTGGATGTCTGGCACAGCTACTTCGGGGCGATAGGAAAAGAAACATTTGGTAACGATTTCCCATCCAAAGTCAAGGCGGACATGGTCTTTCGACTGATAGAACAGTCCTTCTTCGGGTCTTTGCACATAGCAACGGCTGTCGCCAATGTGTGCAATGGTCGCCACATCATCCTCTATGCTTGCCATAACCATTGTTGTCCCCATCTCTGCATGATGAAGTTCATATGCTTTTTTGTCAATAGCACAGCTTGCTTTCTTGCAAGCAAGTTTTACTTTTGAATCACAATCGGGCGTACCGATATGTTTCTTCCAAAAGTCAGATATGGTATTGCATACTGTTTCACTGGCGGTTTCTCCAAAAGAATGACCACCCATACCATCACAGACAATTCCCATAAATCGATTATTGTCGGACATATCAATGACATTGAAGGCATCCTCATTATTATGCCTTCTTCCAGTCTTGCTTATCGTTGCATATTTTATCTTCATATCACGTTCTTTTGAGGTTATGATAATATAGAGGCAAATGTAACCTCTTATCTATCTGTAACGTAGCTTTTTCTATTATATTACCTCAATTCGGGATAAAATAGCGATTAGTTGCATGTGAAGACAGATATGTGAATTCTCTTCCCATGCCATCAGACATGGGCTATATATAAAGAATCGAAAGAGATTATTTTGTCCTTAGAACAATGTAAGTTGCTTCGTGTCTTCGATGCAGTATCCTTGCAATGCCTTCGGCTTGTTGTCAAAGAAACAATATGCTCCCAAGGCAGAAATAAGGTTCATGATAAAGTTGCTTACAGATCTATGGCGTGAGTGTACAATCTGTGCCGTATTCTTCAGCATGTCGTTAATGGTTTCGATAATGTATCTCTTGCGCAGCATCATTCTGTCATAGAACGGCATCAGCTTGTTTTTCATGTTTACGCGCAACCCCGTCACCAGCTGTATTCCATCCTCAAAGAGGAAGTCAAACAGCTTCTGCGAAATATAGCCTTTGTCAGCGAACAGCTTGCCATACAACCGTTTAGCAAGAACCTTGAACACATTTGGATCCTTGTCGCTGACATTTGCACCAGTAAGTACAAACGCAATTATCTCGCCTCTGTCATTGCACGCAAGGTGGAGCTTAAAGCCATGGCACCAACCCATTGTTCCTTTTCCGTCAGTGGCAATTCCCTTGAATACCTTATTGGCATATCTCCTGAGATTATGGCATACGGGTATCATCGTGGAATCAACGAATGTTATGCCAGTACATCTTCCGAAAGCTCCCAGATTAAGGAAGAACATGAGCTGGAAGAACACGCGGCTTTCCAATTCCACAAAGCGGTTGTACGACACGGCTTTCGGAAAATACGACTTCATCGTACCCTTAATGAAGAATAGGTAGTAGTGCTTGAAATTGCGGAATGTACCGAAATGAAAATACAACAGAATGGTCATGATTTCACTGTCGGACAACGATACTTGGCGACGTCTACGCTTGACTCCGCTATTGTCTTCAAGTAGATTTCCTGCATTTTCTGCATCA
>JAIJLI010000290.1 GCA_022722495.1 Dialister sp.
AAGCGACGCTAAAATCCAGTGAGACGCCATTTCGAGCGCAGCGAGATGGGGCATGCCAGCGGCCATCGAATAATGCCCAATATACCGTAGTGCTGCCCCCTCAGCCCTCCGGGCAGCTCCCCCGATGGGGAGTCAAGAACGTTCTGCCGCTTAACTTAATAGCATTACGCAGCTGAGATGAGAGCCTAGACCCTCATCCCCAGTCACTAGTCCCTAGCCACTAGTCACTGATTCCCCGCATACTGATCGATTTCCATGATGGATGCGAGGGCAATGATCCAGCGGGAATAGAAGCTCTCGACGGAGGCTTTTTCTTCCATGGTATGTGCGCCGCTGCCTTCTGCACTCATGGAGCAGACGGTAGGCACGCCCATACTGGAGATATAGGAAGCATCCGAACCGCCACCGACGTAGATCGCGCCAAAGGGCTCATAGCCGCAGTCTTTCGCGACGCGATTGATATGAGAGAGCAGCTGATGATTGGCTTTCGTTTCTTCGAAAGGAGGCATGGGCGCGATAAATTCGATCTTTGTTGTAGTGCCTGCAATGAAGGTTTTATCGCAGATTTCCCGCATCTTTTCCTTCACATAGTCCATATGCTTCTGTTTCTTGTAGCGCACATCGATCTCGGCGTAGCAGTAGTCAGGGACCGCATTCGAAACAGTGCCGCCCTTGATAGTCCCTACGCTGACCGTGAGACCTTCCTCATAGATGGTAAGTGCCTGAAGGAGCGGCAGCTTCTGGGCCATTTCGACAATAGCGTTTCTGCCTTTTGCGTAGTCATTTCCCGCATGTGCAGCGACGCCGCGCACCGTGATGTGGCAGTCAAGGCAGCCCTTACGGCCTACGGTCATGCAGTGATCGAGGCGTCCGCTTTCCATATTGAAGCAGCACAGCGCGCCCTTCGCTTCGTCTTTCAGGATCTGGTCTGCGATGCCGCCATAATGGCTCGTCTCTTCATCTCCGACCAAGATGGCTTTGACGGGACGATCACGATAGCCGAAGTGCTTCAGTGCGACCAGAAGGTAGAAAATCTGTGCCACCCCGCATTTCATATCCAGTACGCCGGGCCCTCTGGCAAAGCCGTCTTCGATATGGAAGGGATCCTCTGGATAGCTGCCGGAAGGAAATACGGTGTCGCAATGCCCGGAAAGGAGAAGCGGCGCACCGTGGACATCTGCATTGAGCTCCGCCACCAGCACATCCGCACTCCCCTTGCTGTCTACAAGGCGGCAGTCGATGCCCTCTCGTTCAAAATGTTCCTTCAGAAAATGCATGATGCGATTCACACGGTCCACTTCTTTCGAGCCCGCCTGTCGGTTCACGAGCTGCTCCCAGAAAAGAAGCATTTCCTCTTTGTTTCGATCGACAAATGCATTGATTTCTTCTATAGGTGCTTTCATTTCCATCCTGCCTTTCTATTTTGAAAATATGGATGCGGTCATGTTCAGAATGTATCAGCATGTTTTTTTCACCCTTAAGGATAAACAAATTCATACTACTAAACGAAAGCACCCGCGTCAAGTGGAAATCGGATGCATTTTCGCCTTTCAAAAAGGCGCTGTCTATAGTAATATGAATGAAAAGCCCTTGTTTTTCTCCTTATCGTATCCTTCTTAAGGAAACACTGATTAAATCGTTGTCAGGTTTTACTCTTGAATTTTTATGCATAGCGAGGAATAGCCTGACGCGAATAGCGAGCTATTTAAGGAAGGGTATGACGAAGCTATGTATAAAAATTCTTGTAAAATCGGACTCTGCGATTGAATCAGCGTTTCCTTAAAGGCTTCGATTTTTTCCAGAAAAGATTTTCCTATGCACCAGCTAAAGAAAAACCTCAATCGATTCGACCTGATTTTGTATATGGTTCTCTTTCTCAGCGTCCTAACCCCCTCCTTTGTACAGGGTGGCAAATGGGTCTTTTCCGAAAACCGATCGACGTAGATGTGGCACCTCTTGTGCGATCGAATAGCCGGGTGCTTCGCGTGGCTGTTGCGAGTGACTGTGCACCTCATTCCTTCGTGAACAAAGGGGGGCAGCTCTCGGGCATGGACATAGAGATCCTCTATAATTTAGCCAGCCATATGCAGCGCAAGCCGAAGTTCTTTCACGGGCGACTGCCCGACCTGCCGGAAGTTGATGCAAGATGGTGAAGTCGATGTACTCTCCGGCCTTGAGATCTACTTGAACATGCCAGGCGTCATCAAGACCATCCTGATGAGTGCCGACACCATGCAGGTCTTTGGCAAAAAGCCGGTCAATCATGTGAGCCAGCTTTCGGGCAAGTATGTCGCCATCATGAAAATTTCCGTCCTGATGACCGCCTATGATTTCAACTGTACTTACGTCGAGTATCCTACGAATACGTCCATCCTTGCTGACGTCGAGGGCGGTGACGTGGACTACGGCATCTCCCATTGGGCTGTCACACAGGACATCATCCAGAAGAATCATTTCAATATCAAGCCCAGCCTCATGCTTCTTGGAATCTATCCCGCTTTTGGGATCTCATCCGTGCTTTTGAGAAATCGGATCTCAACACCTTTGATGCTATCCTCATGGATCTCGTCATGCCCGGTATGGACGGCTTTGCGACCACGAAGGCCATCCGTACCCTTTCCCGCGTCGATGCCCTCACCATACCGATCATCGCAGTCACCGCAAATACTTACCAGAATATAGAGGAGGAAGTCCACGCCGCAGGCATGAATGCCTGCCTTCCCAAGCCGGTTCATACAAAAGCCCTGATCGCTACGCTCGAGCAGTACAAGCTGTGAGAGGTTCAAGGTTCAGGGTTCAGGGTTAGCCCATGGAGGTGCGGCGCATAAAAATACGGAAGCGCCGCGGAGTTTTGATAGCGCTTCGCGTCGTCGTCATCTCGAGCGCAGCCCTCGATCTCTCTTGCAGAACGATCATTGCCTGATGTGAGGCAGCACCAAAACATCGTTTTCCCTCGGCGCATACACGCTGATTCCTGCAGTGCAGTAGAGATCCCTCGGCTACGCTCGGGATGACGATGCCGAAGAATCCCAGTCACTAGTCACCAGCCACTAGTCACCAACCTTTTACAGCTCACATAAGAATGCCATCAGAAGTTTGGTGCGTTCATAGAGAGACGCTTCGTCCGCCCATTCACGCTCGGTGTGATTGAATTCGCCCTTGACGCCCAGCGCACAGAGTGTCGGGATACCGACAGCAGTGAGATTCGCTGAGTCACTGCCGCCACCGACAGCGATGGCTTTCATTTTTGGAAAACCATATGTCTCTGCAACGGCTTCGGCTCTGGCAAAGAGTGTTTCCGATGCAGAAAGTCTTTCCATGGCAGGGAATACGATAAGCGGCTTCACGACGGTCGTCGTATCATTGACATACTGACGGGCAGCGATGTCTTTGAAATCGCGATCTATACGCTCGATCCCCTCGCTTTTGGCAAAGCGGACATCGACCTTGCACCATGCATGCTCCGGCACCGCGTTCGCCACTGTACCGCCGCCGATGACGCCAGCATTG
>JAIJLI010000291.1 GCA_022722495.1 Dialister sp.
CATTATTCGATGGCCGCTGGCATGCCCCATCTCGCTGCGCTCGAAATGGCGTCTCACTGGATTTTAGCGTCGCTTCGCTCCTAAAAATCCAGTTCGCTTCCCCCTTCGGCACTTTCCCCGAAGGGGAAGCAAGTCATTACGGCACTAACAATTTCCTTAACTTAACAGCATTACTCAGATGCGTAGGCCCTTGGAGAAGGGCCGCGCCAAAGGCGCGGGATAGAGTGCCCCAAAGGGGCACCCATCAATGAAGCGGAATGAAAGTGCATGTGCGATAAAGCTACACCCGTATCGGCATCCCGGGCGGAGCCCTCGATCCTCCTTGTAGAACGGTTAGCGCGCTAAGTGTGCTATTTTATCACTGCTTCAGGGGGACGTCTTACGCTTATTTCAATATTTCGCGGCGCTTCTAATTTTTATGCGCCGCACCTTCTCTCAGAACCTATTGCCCCTTTTTCCTATCATGCCCCTCTGCGTTTCACAGCAAACCAAGACA
Organism: Dialister sp.; assembly: GCA_022722495.1. Lineage (GTDB taxonomy): Bacteria > Bacillota > Negativicutes > Veillonellales > Dialisteraceae > Dialister. Next base: position 497 of record JAIJLI010000291.1, read on the forward strand.
ACAGGAGAATCATATCTAATGAAAGATCAAGTGAAAGCATTCAAAGCACCCAGCCCGATCATCATACTGGTGTGCGTCATCGTATTCTGCGCCATTGCGAGCTATATCATCCCCGCGGGCGTTTATGACCGAGTCAAGGACGTTCAGACCGGAAAAATGGTCGTCGACCCGTCCACCTTCCACTATGTAGCGCAGAAACCGACAGGATTTCTCGATTTCTTCACTTCTATCAATAAAGGATTCAAGGGCGGTATCAGCATCATCGCCTTCCTCTTCATGGTGGGCGGCTCCCTCAATATCCTTGCCAAGACCGGTGCCATCGTGGCAGGGCTCAGCGCTCTCGTCGAAAAGCTGAAGAATCGGAGCGTTCTTCTGATCCCCGTCCTCATGACCACGCTTGCCACCTTCTCGACACTCGCCGGATGCAACGAGGAATACCTCGCCTTCACGCCTCTCGTCGTGAGCGTCGCACTCGCACTCGGCTTCGACTCCTTGACCGCGCTTGGTATGCTCTTCTGCTCGGTCGCAGCCGGTTATGGCGCCGGATGCACCCAGCCATTCTCCGTCGGCGTTGCGCAGGGCATCGCCGGTGTCCCGATCTTCTCCGGCCTGCCATACCGTATGGGTATCTTTGTCGTGCTCCTCGTGCTGAACATTTCTTATGTCATGTACCACGCGCGCAAGGTGAAGAAAGACCCGAAGAGCAGCCCAGTCTATGAGATCGACCTGCTGAAACGAGACAAGATCGATCTGTCCACCGCAGAAAAACTCTCCACACGGCAGGCCTTCTGCCTTGGCCTCCTTGGTCTGAACTTCGTTTGCATCATCGTCGGCGTGCTGAAATTTGATTTCTATATGAATGAAATCTCTGCGATCTTCCTCATCATGGGCATCCTCTCCGGCATCATCTGCCGCCTGCACCCGAATGAAATCTGTGATGCCTTCCTCGAAGGCTGCAAGGGCATGATGCTCCCCTGCCTCGCTGTTGCGATGTGTAAGGCAGCCACCATCCTTCTGGACAATGCCAAGGTCATGGATACCATCATCTACTACCTCGCCGGCATGCTCGATATCTTCCCGTCCTCCATTATCGCCTTCGGTATGTTCATCATCCAGGACTGTTTCAATCTTCTCGTCCCCTCTAGCTCCGGGCAGGCGGCCATCTCCATGCCGATCATGGCACCGCTCGCTGACATCGTCGGTCTCACCCGGCAGACCGCCGTCTTCGCCTTCACCTTCGGCGATGCCTTCACGAACTGTATCACCCCGGCCTCCGGCGCCACCATGTCCTACCTCGCCATGGCAAACGTCCCCTACAAAAAATGGGCGCGCTTCATCCTCCCTCTCATCGGTATGTGGTGGATCGTCGCCTTCTGCTTCCTCACCTACGCGACCGCCATTCACCTAGGACCCGTATAACGAAAAGAGGGGAGAGTGCATCAGCCCCTCTTATGGCCTAGCACCTCCCCACAATAAAAACCCGCTGTAGACACAGGTCTATAGCGGGTTTTTATTGTGATTATATATCGATAGATTTCAATTCGGGGGGGGTCCTTGACCTTCACACTGAGCGAATTGACATATTCATCCGGATCCTTTGTCGCCCAGTAACTGATGATGGGGAAGAGGAAGACATCGCCATCGGACACGAGATGATTTATCTTCATGAAATCCGTCAGTTTTTCATACGCCTCTTCTGCGTGGAGAAAGTACGCGCCCTTCGTCAGAATAGATAAATACAGCCCCGAGGGACGTATATAATTACAGGCAAGGGGCGATCCTTCCTCACCGGACTGTGTCACGATAGCGGACGAGTGCTTGAAATTTTTCGAGAAGAAATCCTCCTCACGGATGACCCAGCCTGTCGGGTGGTCCTTGCAGAAGGAATGGGCGAAGGCTTCATGCACATGCCGGGCGCGTATCGCGATGGCATCGAACCCTCCGCGGTGCGCTTCCGGGATCGGTGTCAAATACATGCGGCAGTCCGGATAACATTGCAGGAGCACTCGATTGAGTTCCATGTGCTGACTGTATTCCAGTGTTTTTCGGTAGCAGGAAATGGCATGCAGAAGCTGCTGAGTCTCCGACAGAGTTTGTTTACACAGTGATTCCTGCTCCTTCAGAATGCCGAGAATCTTATCACGCGAGCGATGCTCCAGAAACTCCTTGATGTGAGGGACAGAGATATCCAGTTTTCTCAGAAATAATATGATCTCCAGTGTCAGATATTGCGGCATCGCATAGTAACGATATCCGTTTTCAGCCACAAATTCTGGCGTAAGCAGCCCCATCTTATCGTAGTAAAACATCGTCTGCTTCGGAATCCCGAAGAGCTTGGCCAGCTCGCCAGCCGTATAATACTCTTTTTTATCGCTCATGCACTCACCTTTTTGATTTCATTACCGTATGACATTCATATACTTAATGATAACACAATAGTCGATGACATGAAAATAAAGATTTATTCCTCTGGCATGAGAGGGGAATGGGTGAATTTTAAGAATGGGCTTGCGATTTGCATCCTTTCGTGCTACAATGACGGCATCAAGAGGTGAAAGCCCTTGAACCAACTGAAGAGGGAAGCAGAGCCTACGGGCTATTGCGCTGAATTCGGTGAGAATCCGAAACTGAGACCCAGCCGTGAAGGAAATTCATTTCCAAGTCGGATGCCGCCTGTTTCCAACATCCAAGATCAAATCTGCGGGAGTCGTGTCTACTTTCGTAGACTGGGTGCTGGTCACAGTCTCAGTCTACGCAGAAGTAGAAATCGATCCGCAGTTTTTTATTGCAGAAAACGAATGGATTTTCAAAGGCCTTGATCTATTTCTGATTTCTACCGCCGTCCTCTTTGTGAAAAGGAGAGCCAATGATGAAAAAAATTAGGCGCCGTATCGGAGATATCGGCTTATTTACTTTAATTCGTGATGCTTGGAAAGGGGTGCGTTCCCTATGAAATTAGAAGAGCGTTTGGGCGCCAATAAATATTATGTAGA
>JAIJLI010000292.1 GCA_022722495.1 Dialister sp.
ATCATGGACAATATGGTCGTGGCATCGGAGAATGCGAAGGAAATCTCTCAGAATGCCAAAGAGATTTCCGGGAAAATAAATGGATTTATGCAGGGAAATGGTGATTTTGATGTATCTGTTTCTGGCGAATTGTTATATAATACTAAGAAGGACGATTTCTCGCCGAATCTCTTCCTCCGCGTGGGGAAAGACTCCTATGGCCTTCTGGGGATAGAATCCATGGGAAATGATCCGGTCTATGATGCGCTCTATGGTCGTATGAGAGGGGACTATGGCGTACATGCCGGTATCATTCGAAACAAGATCGGCGCTGGCGCGGACTATGCGTCCGGGCGGTGGAAATTCTCCGCAGATGTGTATGACCCCAATGATCTCTCTGTCCGCCTGCGCGGACAGTATGCTCTTACGCCGAATCTGTTCCTGACCGGACAGTCCATTTTCCCGCATAACAACCGCGGCGGCGGAGAGTACATCGGTGTGGGATACAATTATTAAATGAAAACAGCGCCCCAAGATGGGCGGTCTGGATACAATGACAACAAAGACATCTGTCTAGAAGGGATGAATGTTGAATGAATACAATGACCTGCAAAATTCTGACTGCTTCTATCGTGCTTGCCCTTTCCTGCGGGCTCGGCGCAGAAGCAAAAGGATCTCAGACGAAGATCATGACGGATCCGTCGATCACGCAAAAAGCCATCGAGGCACAGATGAATCAGACGGTAGCGAATAAAGATGTGAACTTCAATAACATGCTGCTCCAGAAGAATCTGGCGTCTTCCATCACAGAAGCGGCAGCTCCGGAAGCAGTGGCTATGGATATCGACCTCAAAGGCGCGGTCACGACTGCCATTCAGAATAACCGCGATATCACCATCGCAGAGCTAAAACGCAGAGAAGCGGAGGCCGATGTCAGCGCAGTGGCAGCCAAGAAGAATCCATCCGTCAGCTACTCCTGGCAAAGAAATCAGTATCCGACCCAGAGCGGTCCGGTGACCAAAACCACCATAAACGATCAGCATGAGGTAGTCACTACTGTCGTAGGCATGCAAAGTTCCAACCATGGCTATAGCCAGGAAATCAAGGTTTCTTGGCCGATCTGGACCTTTGGCAAGGTAGAAGGCGCGATCGATGCTGCCCGCTATCAGAAAAACATCGCAGATCTTAATGTCTACAAGACAGAAGCGGATACGAAGCTCGCGGCTGTGCAGGCATACTACCAGTACCTTGAAGCGGTCAAGCTCGCTGAAGTGCAGGCACAGTCTGTCACTGACTATGCAAGCCATCTGAATAACGTACAGCAGCAGTTCGATGCCGGCATCGTGGCGAAGCTGGACGTACTGTCTTCCAATGTATCACTCGCCAATGCGAAACAGAAGAGCATCGCAGCGGACAACACCCGTGATGTCGCAGAAGCGAACCTGAACAACATCATGCGTGTCCCGATGAATACGACGCTGAACCCGCTGGATAAGAATTTCCCGGAACCGGAATTTGACCTCACTATGGAACAGGCCATTCTGATGGCGCAGAAATACCGCTGGGAACTCGTCGAAGCAGACTATGGCGTAAAGGCAGCTGAGGCCTCTCTTCGCTCTGCAAAGGCAGGCTATCTCCCGACAGTCAGCGTCGGCGGCGGATACAGCTGGAAGGAAGCCAGCGTGACGGCTGTCGATAAAGATGACTGGGCTGTTCAGGGCGGGCTTTCCTGGTCGCTTTGGGATGGCGGCGCTACCCAGGCATCGGTGAAGAAAGCGGATGCGGCGGTCAAAACAGCACAGGAAACACTCCTGCAGGCGAGAGAAAGGATCGAGCTGGAAGTCCGTCAGGACTACCTGAACGTCCTCTCTTATAAAGAACAGATCCGTGCTGCCGAAGCATCGCTCGCTCAGGCAGAAGAAGCATATAAGATCGCAACGGTTCGCTACAGCAGCGGCGTCGGCATCAATCTGGATGTCCTCGATGCAGAACTGGCGCTCAATACCGCAAGGACAAATTACATCACGGCACTCTACAACTACAATATCGGTCTCGCTACACTAGAACATGCGATGGGCGTACCGGCTGTCATTCACCCGGAATTTGCAAAAGCCTGATCTCGGGGTGGGGATCAGTAGCCGGGATCAGAAACGATTTATGATCCGGTCATCTCTTTCCTCTTTTTCTCTATAGAGACGGTTGCCTCTCGGATGGATGAGGGCAACCTGAATCTGTTTTTCGTACATTTTTTTGGAGATAATACCTTGGCTAGCAGAATCAAATGGTGGATCAATGGTATCGCAGCATTTATTTTCGTCATGCTCTGTATCATTTATCTGCTGATCCGTCCGATCATCACACAGAATCTGGAACCTGTCATCAAAGACGCGGCAGGGGAGCGCATCAATGGTACCCTGACGTGGACCATGATGGATCTGGATCCGAACTATGACCTTTCCTTCACCGATCTGGAGCTGAAGGACGCGAAAGGAGAGGTTGTGTTCAAGTCGCCCTCTTTAGAAATCGGATGGTCTGCTTCTGCGCTGTACAACTATGCCTTCAAAGACGGCGGCATCGCCGATGTCGTGAAGACGGTGACCATTGAGAATCCGGAAGTGCACCTTGCCAAGGGGACTGATGGACTCTGGAATGTAGAAAGCATTCTAAAACCATCGGACTCTTCGGACAACGGTACTTTCACAGGACAGGTCATCGTGAAGGACGGGAATGCTTCCATCTCTGCACCGGATATCGGTTCGTATGATTTCACTTCGCTGGGAGGCACGCTCGGCTGGGACCGCAAGGGGACGATCACAGGCTCTTTTGCGGGAGAGGCATTTGACAGCCATTTCAAGGGAGACGTGAAGTACACGAATACGAATAATATGGAAATCAGTCTGGAAACGGATCCGGTTTCCCTTACCTCGTTGAAGCCGCTCTTAGAGCAGTTCCCACAGATTTCTTCAAAACTTGATATAGACAAAGGGACAGGACAGGTGACCAGCGCCAAGATCTGGAAAAGTGATGGCGCTGTCGCTTATCATGTCCAAGGCTCTATCAAAGATGCTGCTCTTCGCTATGATCATTTTATTCTGGCTGACGGAGCAGCCTTTTTTGATATTGAAAATGGCGAAGCTGTCATCACCGAAGCAGCCGTAAAGGTCAATGGGCAAACATTCACCGGGGATGCGAAGGTTCTTTTTGACGTGGACGATCCGATCCTGATGGGACATGTGACTCTGGAGGATATCAAGGCGGAAGAGCTGCTGCCGGAGAAAGGCGTCACCGGAGTCGTTTCCGGCAGCGTAGATATTTCGGGGACGATGGGAGATCCTTTCGTGTCCGGCGAAGCCCATGTGAAGGACGGGCAGTATGAGGATCTTTCTGTCAAAGAAGCGAATGTACGCTTTGTTTATGGAGAGGATCGGATCTCGATCCCCTATCTGAAGGCACAGATGGCGGGCGGTCTTCTGGTCGGCGAAGGCTCATATACTATGACAAGCGGGG